>JAYOII010000339.1:0-3680 GCA_038118685.1 Opitutia bacterium | reverse complement strand
ATAGTCAACTTCAACCGTCAATGGTTGCGTTCCATTCTCCTCCCATTTGGGCAAAGGGATGGTTACCGGTGGAGTGATGACCGCATCCAGGTGAAAACTTCCATCCGAATTTCTCAGGTAAAAATCCTTCACCTCCTGCATGACTTGGATGAGGTTCTCGCGAGTATCGGGCTCAAAGGCGTCCGATGCGTCGGGCTGGGCAATAGGGTTGCCAAATTCGTCCTCGGGGCGACTTGATGATCCCCGCCAATTGTTTCCCTCGTCTTGAAAACGGGCCGGTATCACAAGGACCTTTCTTTTTCCATTAACCATGGTGGTCGGGATGGGCGTCAGATCAACGTCATATTCGATCACGAAAGGAAGGCGGTGAGTTTCATTCAGGTCAATCCATCTGCCCTCCGGGGTACTCCAATCCATGGCGCCAAAATCTCTGTTCGCATTTGCAGGCTCATTTCCACCAATCCAATTTTCATAGCTGCTTGCATTGATATCTACGCCGCTGAGCCAATGCCAATCACCCTCAGTCGCATTTACATCCAAAACCACCGACTGATTTGCATCCTTATCCAGATAGGAACCGTTTTGGTCTTCGTTATCAGTTGCTCCAATCCAAGAATATTGAACTGCACTCAATCCATCGGGCAAAACACCAAACTTCTTGGCATCTTTGAGCAACTGATAAACGATGTTGTTTTCGGTACTTGAGTCGATGCAAACGATTCTTCCTTTCTTGTCAAAGGCAGTTCGGTTTGCATCAGCCCAAGTCATGGGAGTTGTGATGAGTTCGTATTTGGCATGAAGCAAGTTGGTTCCCCCCAGGCTCGAGGCAACCAAAGGCGTCTGAAATCGTCCAGTTCGCAAAGACAAAAGATCGGCTTCCCGAATTCTCCGGTCGAATGCTTTGAGACCGGAGTCCCCATCAATGATAAGTTCGGAATCGGCATACTGGATCAAAAGCTTCTCATCAGGTAGTGGTCCAACGACACGATAAGGCTTCTCCGAAACTGCAAATTTCTCTCCCAGTGAAATCCCTGAAAGAGCTAATTTGCTGACCGTTGGCAAAAATTTGCGATCCCCGTAAACATAAGCCTCGAGAGTTCGGCCATCGGGTAAGGTCACCCATCTTTTGATTCGTCCCTCGGGGCTCTTGTGATTGAAACAAACATGCACGGCTTTGAGATCGGCTTGCGTAACATGCCAATTTTCCATGTTTTCTCGAATGGCAGGAGGCAAATTCCGGATACGTTCCGGCGAAACCGCCAACTCGATGGCTCTTTGCGGATCGTGGGGAATTAAAGATTCGAGAATTTCAGCACGAGTACGGGAAAGACGAAGTCCTTTTTCTTTTGAAAATCGCCGGGCGGGAGATTGATGAGCGAACAAAAGGTGGCGAGGGTCCTTGTGGAGGCACGCGTCCTGATCGGAACAGTGTGTTTTTTCAAAAAACGTCAGCCATTGATCAAACTCAGCGAAGACGGCATGATTGGCCAACTGCTGAGCCCGTGTGGGATCGCACCAGTCACGGGGCCGAGATGGTTGCCGCGCTATGCTTTGAGCAAAAGAGGGCGAAAGCGGGTTGTCGTCAATACTGACTGAAGGAACCGATTCCCGGACGGAACCGGTGATAGCGGGGTTCGATGATTCGGGTCGCTCCATCGAGTTTATGGCCCAAAAGAAGACCAGGAGCCCAACAAGACAGAGTGCGGAAAACCGATTGCAAGCAAACTGCTTCATTCCCCGTTTAAGGAGATGGATGAAATTGTTTGCGGGCGGGGGGGACACTGGAGAAACTTATTTCAAAAGTTTTTGGTTTGCAAACGATTTTGGGGAGCAACGAAATGCCTGTTTGACCCAAGTGATTGGATTGGGAATCGAAGGGTGAACGGGGTCGGACGATCTTTTGAGGAAGTAAGCGCTTCGTCGAATGTATTATGTCGGCCAAACATTATATCTTACGAAAGTTGTGAATGATTTGGGTAAAGGACGAAGGGGTTCATGTCGGCTGATGTCAGGGATGGGGAAATCAGCGGAATTGTTCAGGTAACTTTTTCACATACCCACACATAAGCAAGATTTTCCCGAATTGATACCTCACCCGAAATGGGTGATGTCCGATCCATCGGTGTTCCGAACGTTCTCACATTCAGTTTAGTTGTTACCCGCAGGCTGACCTGCTCCCTTGAAGACCCTGCGAATGGTTCCGGTCGGGGTCATGATGACGGGGTCTTTGAAAATAGATTGAGGGCTGATGTTTTGAATGACTTCGCGTACAGGCGAGCCACCCCTTGAAACGATGCTGGCACTCACGAAGATCAACAAGTTTCTTTTTTGGTAGCTTTCGGCGGAAGATTGAAAAAGGCGACCCAACAGAGGAATATTCCCCAAAACGGGAATCTTGTCGTTCACCGTTTTGACCTCTTCTCTCGTAAGCCCACCGATGATGACCGTCGCACCATCAAAGATGGTTACGGAGGTATTGACTTTGCGGACGGAGAAAATCGGCATCAATATGCCGGATGGCTGAATGACCATGGGGGGAGCGCCAACCTGTGAAGTTCCGATCATGGCCTGTTGGCCACCATATTCGATGAAGCCATCGAATTCGGTTACCTTCGGGTTCAGCTCCAAAGCAATGGAGTTGTATTTTTCAATTCTCGGGGTCACGTCCAAGACGACTCCGACCTCACGAAAGCCTGGTTGTTCGTCGTCCGGAGCAACAGTATCGAACTGAGGGATTGCGGATTGAATCTGAATAGCTCCACCAAGACCTGCTTGACCTTGGTTGCCCTGCCCTCCTCCGCCAACCACGGGTGCGGGCGCGGGTTGATAATCCGTAGGATAAATAAATTCCTGAGCGATCGTGATCTGAGCAGGTTGCCCATCCATGACGGTTATTCTCGGGGCGCTCAATAGGTCGGTGCCCTGCTTTCTTTTCAAGGCGCTGATGAGAAGGTTGGCCTGTGAGCCACCGAGTATCATATTCCCTCCGCTGCCACCCAATGAAAGACTGTCCGACCTCGCATTTATGAGTGGGCTGACACCCTCACCTATGCCAATTTTCCCGGGAAGACTTGGCACAGGATTAGGCAAGTTCAGGCTGGCATCCGGATTGTCGGGTATACTGATGATCGTGTCACGAGACATTCCCGTTGCAGAATGGGCGGTAGCCAAAGTACGGGTATTGCCGGTAAAGGTTTTGTCAAAAGAAACCATTGGCCGCCCAGTGGAATCAATGACCGGATTACCCGTACTCGGGTCGACTGAAAACCTGGGGTTTCCCCAATTAAATTGCCAATCAAAACTGATCTCGTCCAAAGCTCCTTCCTGTACTTCGAGAAATTTTGTCTCGATTTCGACTTGGCGGCTCGAATCAGCATCCAACCGCTCGAGAATTCGTTCGATCAAATCAAGGGATCGACGTTCGTGGGTAACGATCATTTGGAACCCGTCGAATTGGAACAGTTGTCCTTTGGTTTCGTCGAAAGGAATACCCGCACCTTCCAAAAAGGCTTTGATTTTCGCCCCCTGATCCTCGGCTCCACCTCCGCCTCCCCCTGGTGCCGGAGCAAAAGGGTCACCCCCCGCTCCGCCTCCTGCCCCCGCTCCGCCTCCGGTCATGCGGTTAATGGTTCCTTGGGTAACTTCATAAAATTCCGTCTCAAGCGGTCGCCCACGGAAAG
>JAYOII010000338.1:1943-3714 GCA_038118685.1 Opitutia bacterium | reverse complement strand
AACTGGAAGAGGGGTTTCTTATCAAGTCCGTCCAAGACGAGGGCTTGGATCTTTTTGGGGAAAGCCTGGCGTTCAGTGAAGGAGGCGTCTCGGAGCTTTTCTTGGAGTGAGCGGACTCCTCTGCAACTCGTTTGCCTTCGGCGCGGGCTTCGGTCCTTAGGCCTGAAGTCGGACGCTTGTATGCCAAGTCAAGGCCTTCGCTCCCCTCTTTAATGCGGGCAAGACTTTTGGTTTCGTCTTTGATCTCAAGATCCGTTGTGGACTCCGCGACAAATCCAGCAAAGGTTGCTCCTTCTTCCTTTTTTCCACTTGTCTTTGAGGCTTCGACGATCGTTTGGTTTGCTGAAAGCATTATTTCGGCTGATGCAATTGTTGGAGCTGAAGGAACGGGGACGGGGTTGAATGAACCGCCGGCGGCAACAACGCCGGATCGTTCACGCAAAGCGGCTAAGCCCGAGTCCCTTGACAAGTTGCCGGAAGCCGATTCAGGCGCAGGTTGGGCGAAGGCATCGGCCAGCGAGATCTTCTCGGCGTCCTTCTCGAAACTTTGATTCAAGGAATCGACGTCTTGGAAGGCGCGCTTGCCCAAGACTTCGTCCGCTCCTTGCGAAGCTCGACGGCCAAGGTTCGCGATCAATTCATTTGGAACTACCGGATCGTCCACTGCTGGCGCATCCTGATTTTCCTGCAAGCGGGGTTCTTTAATTGCGACGGAAGGACTTGGGGCAGCGATGGCATCCTCTTTTTTGGCCACTTCCCGATCTGCCGGGCGCAGAGTAGCATTTTCGTTCCTCGTTTCAGGCAAGTTTTCGTTTTCCTCCACTTTTTGAGCAGGCTCGAGGTCGGCGGCTGCAAGTTGTTCTTCGGGGGTTTCCCGATCGGTGGAGTCGGAAGCCCAAACGAGGAAAGCAGCACAGGCGGCGGCGGCCAACGGAGCCCAAACGGCGGGTTTGAAAGCAACAGGTCTTTCTTCAGTTTCCGTCTCTTGCTCTGATTGCTCCATCGTTTCGGACAGCTTGTCGGAACGGAGAGTTTCAAGCTCTTGGCGGCGGTTGGCGTCCAATTGCATTTCGCCTTCGACTTCGGTTGCAGGCTGCTTGCATGCATCCTCGATCAAGCCGAAGGTGCTCTCCAATGCCGTTTTCGCCTTGTTCCAGTCGGCATGTTGACTGCAAAGCCTCTCAATTTCGGCTCTTTCTTCGGGACTCGATTCGTTCAAGAGGTAGTCAATCAAACGCCCTTCGTCGGGGCTTTGGGAGTTTTGCTCATTCATGATGCAAACCCCTCCGCTTTCATTTCCACTGCCAAATCCTTGATTACGTTGTGCAGTTTGTAGCCGACGTTGCTTACGCTCAGACCGCTTTTTTTCGAAATTTCCTTGTAGCTCATTTTGTGGTCGAACTTCATCTTTATCAATTCGCGCAAGTCATCGGGCAACATGGATATGGCATGCCGGACACGACCCCGGGCCTCTTTTTTTTCCATTTTTTTCGCAGGATCTTCTTCTTTGACGCCCGAATCATCGAAAAAGTCCATTTGCTCTTCCTCACCAATCATACTCAGGCGCCCATGTTTTCTCAAGTGACTGATGCACAAGTTTCTCGTCGTCCGGTAAAGCCAAGCCTTGGGTTCGCGAACCTTTTTTTCCTCTTTGAAGAAACGCGTGAACGCTTCCTGCACCATGTCCATGGCTTCCTCCCGGTCGTGCAAGGTTTGGTATGCGTAGAACATGAGCGGTCTTTCGAGTTTTTCAAACCATTCGCCCAAATGG
>JAYOII010000338.1:0-1933 GCA_038118685.1 Opitutia bacterium | reverse complement strand
CCGGCATTCTAAATATTTTGTTGGGTTATGCATCTGCAAGGTAAAGACGCAAAACCAGAAGAAAAATTAGGTTTTTTTCTGAAATATTTTGAAAGGATCATTTCTCGAAAAGCTCCTTCATCCGCTCGAGCCCGATTTTGAGGGTTTCCGAAGGGTCTTTTTGCCACCACTGCTCGTTGAAGAGTTCCAGGCTTACCGTTCCATCGTAACCGATTTCCCGCAGAACCTCGATCTCGGCAACCAAATCGATCTGTCCATCTCCGATCATCACGCGGTCGGGGTCGGTTTGGGTGCCCGGTTCTTTGCCATGGCAGGCATCGTCGACATGGTAATGACTGATTTTGTCGAGGGGGATTTCCCGTAAGTCTTTCAAGGTTGACCCACTGTTCCAATTGTGAAAGGCATCGAGAATGAGGGTGGCATCCTCTTCACCCGACCTCTGAACAATTTCCCAGGCTTGTTTGAGGGTGTGTACGGATTTGAAAAAACTGATGTATTCGAAAGTAGGACGGATCCCCTCCTCGCGCCCAATCTCGAGTAATTCGCGGTACCTTTCGGGCAAATGTCCGGTCTCAGACATTTCAAGCGGAGGCGTGGCAACGATGAACGGGGCTCCCAAACGGGCCCCCAGGGCAAACCTTCTGCGGGCCTCATCCAGGACAAGTTTATGCTCCCATCCCTCGAAGTCGCCCCATTGTCGCATGGCGATCACCGAAGGAACGACCATTCCCTGATCGGCGATTGCTTTTTGCACGTCCGAGACCTCGCCTCCGCGGGCCACGAATTCCCAAACGTCGTTAAGCCAAAGTTCAATTCCGTCATAGCCCGCTTCCCCAACCAGGCGGATTTTGTCCAAAAGGGCTTGTGGTTTGATGGTGCTGGTGTTCAGGCAATAGATCATGAGAGAATCCCCTAGGCTAAAAAAACAAGATTTTATCAACCCCTAATCGAACTCCATTTCAAGGCAAGGGTAATAGTTTCCCGGAACGAAAAGGAGCCGGTTCGCACTCCTCATCGATGTCTTTATTTCTCGGGCTTGTTTTGGGGAAAAGGAATTTTGTTTTCGAAGGAAGGTGGTTGCTTTTTGTTTCCCGAACTCCGGTTTCTAACCCTGTTTGCGCTCTGTTCGATCGTTTGATCCAATTGGCTCACCAGATCCTCGATCCGCATGGCGGATGCACCGCATTCATAGGCGCAATTGCGGATCAGTCCGTCGTTGGTTGCGACTACGATCCGCTCGGGAGACTTCGATGCCATCAACATCCTCTCGATGACTCCGTCGGCGCCCTGAGACGAAGAGGAATGAATGACGGTGTAGTTTTTCATGTTCGCATGCTTGGAAAGGGATGAGCGCCCGCCCCTACCATCAAAGACCACGGTCAGGGCGCGATGATCTGCCGTAACCAAAGGCTCGAGCAAACGCAACAAGCTGTCCCGGGCTTGGTTGCGGTCAGTCGCCAGTTCTTTGGCCAAAGAGGGAATCGCATGCAACGCATTGTTCCCGTCCACCATCAGATGTTCTTGCATTTTTCGTTGATTCGATAAAGGAAAGGTCGCCCATTGTTCGCAATTCCCTTCTAACCGCAAATTTTTAAGTATTTTTCTTTCATTATGAGCTTGGCTTTTTTATTTCCCGGTCAGGGTTCCCAGTCCGTTGGCATGGGGGCTGATCTTTTCGAACGCTTTTCTGATTTGGTCTGTGAAGCCGATGAGCTGCTCGGCTATTCCCTTCGTTCCCTTTGCTTGGACGATCCGGATGTCAAGCTAGGTCGAACTGAGTACACCCAACCGGCGCTTTACGTCGTTAGCTATCTCCATGCGCTCTCCCTGATTGAGGATGGATTGCGGCCAAGCTTGTCCGCCGGCCATTCCGTAGGCGAGTTTGCGGCTCTTGCTTCGGCCGGATCAATCGGTTTTGCGGATGGTCTCCAAA
>JAYOII010000337.1:0-3741 GCA_038118685.1 Opitutia bacterium | reverse complement strand
TCCTCGCGGTCCACGGCATAACCAAGCCTCGCAACTTCCTCGACTTCCGCAAGAAGCTGCTTTTGAGAAGTTATCGTTTTGGAGGTGAATTTTTGGAGGGGCAGGCGCTTCACGATTTCCACCCGCGTCTCTTTTCTCATGTGAGCCAAAAAAGCTTTTCCCGGAGCGGCCGTATGGAGGGGAAACCTAAGCCCGGGGTTTACTTTGAAACTGAAATTGTGCACCCCCTCGACCTGTTCAAGGACTACGCCCTCGTTTTCCAACATGACCCCGGCCAACGTGCTTTCCCTGGTGACGTCGCGCAGAGCGCGCATGTGGGGGATGGCGTTCTCGATGAAAGAAGCGTCACCCACCACGGGGGTTGCGAGTCCCAGAAGTTTTTCGGAAAGAACGTAACCCGTCTCTCCGGTTTGCTTCACCACGTAGTTTCTTCTCTCGAGGGTACTCATTATGCGGTAGACGCTGTTTACGGGAAATTTCAGCTCGGCGGAGATCTCATTGACCGAAAGCCCTGCCGGTTTTTCATTCAGCAATTCAATGATCGTAAGCGCCCGATCCAAGCCCGGCACGTTGTATTTTTGTTCAGCGGATGACATCGTATTTTGAAATATAAACTATAAACCAAATATCAAAAAGTTTAAAATTTAGGACTTATTGGTTGAAACTTTTTGTTCAGTCTCAAAGTTAAAACAACAACTATGCGCGAAACCTTTCCAACCAAGTTTTTTTCTTTGCTCTGCCTGACTACTTCCATCTTCGTTTTTGAACTTTTTTCTCAAAACGGAAACCCCGGGAGAAGACCTCCCATGCGCGAGCATACCATCACCAAGAGCGGAGAACTCAAATTGATCCCATCGGGTGACAAATTGCCTTTCAAGTCCCTGACCAAATTCAAGAAATCAAAGTCCGAACTGACGGTTGAATCCAATGCCATTCCCGAGCACAAAGTGGGTGCTTTCCCATCACGCGGAAATCCCAACAAAATCCGGGAACAGGCCCTCAAGTTTACTCTGCCGCTTAATCCGACGCCGGCCAAAGAACCAATTCCCTTGCACAACGAATCCGGGCGCGGGCCACCTAACACCCCTTTTGGCATTGCCCTCAATGGCGTGCTCTTTGATCCAGGGACGGCAGAGTTCTATTTGGGGGACCGCCGCGCTGATTGGAATTATGAGGCGCTCGGAGGAGCAGTGTTGTTGGGGTTGGATGAGAATCATGGACACGTTCAGCCCAACGGATCCTATCACTATCATGGTTTGCCCACCGCTTTTCTTAATAAGCTAGGAGTGAGCCCCCGAAAGCATTCGCCGATGATCGGGTATGCCATGGACGGATATCCCATCTACGCTCTCTATGGATACAAGGATCCGGAGGATTCGAAGTCGGGCATCAAGAAACTGACCAGCAGTTTTAAATTGAAGAAAGGTCACCGCCCGAACCCCCCGGGAGGCAAATACGACGGGACCTTCAGCAAGGATTACGAATACATTAAGGGTTCGGGAGACTTGGACGAATGCAATGGGCGGTTTACCGTCACGAAAGAGTTTCCCGAAGGGACCTATGCCTATTTTCTTACCGCAAATTGGCCTGTCATTCCGAGATACTTCAAGGCAGAACCCTTGAGACTGCGAGGTATGCGGCGTCCCCGCCAAGCGCCTCCGTTTCGTTAGAAAAAACAATAGGGTTGCCAAGCAATCAGGGCTTTACCGGAAAAAAGTAATTATTTTCTTGTATTGAATAATGAATCGGAGTTCACTCGAGTTCGATCTTTTCGCTTAATAACTTAATGCGAAAATTTTTATTCAGTAAAATCATAACCAAAGGAATCAACATGGACCAAAGTACAAATACCGGACAAAGTGACAAAGAATGGCTGACGACCTTGTTGCTGTGCCTTTTCTTGGGAGGATTGGGAGTACACCGGTTCTACACGGGAAAGTCAGGCAGCGGTGTGGCCATGTTGTTAACCTGTGGTGGATTGGGAATATGGTCGATCATTGATCTTGTCATGATCGCCACCGGATCTTTTACGGATGCCCAAGGTCGCCCGCTAAAGAAATAACTCTACCGTATAAATTTTAAGAACCGATTCCGGGAAACCTCGGAGTCGGTTTTTTTTGCCTGACAGGCGGCCTTAGCCTTTGTTTTTCCGAACCGCTTTGGTGGCCGCATCGCGTAGAAGCTTGGCCTGTCGCGAGTTCAAGGACCCGTTCCAGCGGATCGAGCTGGGATTCTTGCCCGTAAGGGTTCCCCACAAAACGCAGGCGGCCAAATAGCCTCCTTCGCTGGAGGGGTGGCTTCCGTCACTCTTGTAAAGTTTCCTGAACAAGGCTTTGTCCTGCCCGAGAACAATGGCAAAGGCATGTCCGACCGGAGCCAGCAGGGCACCGTTCTCCTGGGCTGCCTTTTTGTAGGAGGCGCTGATTTTCCCGTGCATGGTGATGAAGTTAGGGTAGAGGCGCTCATTGCGCTTGTCCCCGTCCCGCCTTCCCCAAGTCATAAAGAGGCAAGGTTTGGAACCTTGTTTTTCGATGGCCTCGCATAGTCCTTTCGCCGCCGCATGAAAGCCTTCGGTATATGGACCGCCAAGTCCGGGCTTTTGGCTTTGGTCTTGGATTACGACAAAATCCCATTTCGCCGACTTAAGAGCTTGTTGACTGGTAGGATTGGTGAGATGGAAATTGAGATCTTTCCCCCCGGGGGTTCCGAACTGCAACTCGTACGATCCTCCATCGCGGTTGAATACCTCCTTGATGAAGCGTGCGCTTTGGGCGGTGTAGCTGTTACCAAGGAAGAGGATCTTCGTTTGTTTGCCCGTTGATACCGAGACCAAGAGTCCGGTGAGGAGTAAGGAAAAGATGAATTTCATAGCGTTGAACGTGGGGGGTATGCTCTCTCAAGGCTTCGATCGGGACAAGTAGATATTTAATCGCTTCTTCCAAAGGCAGGGCATGGGGTTTCCGGCAAAATTTCGTACTCGGACGGAGCTAATTGATTGCGGATGACTCGTTCCAAATACAATATGAAGCGTACCAACTAACACTCAAACCTTCCCATGATCCAATCCCGTCTCTCCGTCTTAGCGAAGCCATGTCTTTTCCCTTTGCTTGCGCCAATCTTTTTGTTCTCTTCTGTTCAAGCTTCCGAGGTTTCACCTCTCTTGCTCCAACGTTGCGCTCCTTGTCATGGGCCCGACCTGAACGGGGTGGGTGGGGTATTCCCGAGCCTCATGACTTCGGAGTTGGTCAAGAAGGGAGAATTGGATCCCGTAATCAATTTCATTGTCAAGGGAAGCCCGGCCGATTCCCAGTCCTTGGTGAAGATGCCTGCCAAGGGCGGTCACTTGGATCTTACGGATTCCGAGATTCGCGAGATTGCCCGGCAAGTAATCGATTTGGCCCAAAACTACGTCGAAAAGAAAGCCCCACCTACAGCTTCGAGAGAGGGATATTTCAAGGAACGGTTTGGCCCCGTTGTTTCCACTGCGATTGAGACTGCGCCAGTTGTTTCATGGCCACCCGCAGAGAGTGCGTCCGAACGAGCGAAGAGACTTTACCAAAGAGAGAAGAAATTATTGGCGCAACTTCAAGAAGTGGGAGGCAAAGAGTATGAAGGAATGGGATTGGAAGATTTATCCCAATTAAAATCGAAAGACCTAAGCAGTCCCTCTGATCAGGTACAGGGAACTTCTACTAACTCTCCAAAAAATGAAAACCCTACCCTGGCGATTGATGACCAACC
>JAYOII010000336.1:2345-3755 GCA_038118685.1 Opitutia bacterium | reverse complement strand
ATGCAATGCAAGGTGTGAGTCCATACGTCGCCTTCGGGATGCCATTCGGGTTCCTGTTCGCAACCGACCAAAGCTTGGAGTTCGCGGAAATGCCTAAGCCAGTTCGATGACTTGAGGAAATCGAGTCCCTTTGAGGGGGTCCGTCCCTTGAGGATAAGTTTTTTCCATTCCTCGTAGATTCGTTCGGATGGAAGGCCTTCGATGGGGATGCTTCTGCACAGAGCGGTCGTTTCTTTTGCCGGAGTCAGGTCGAAGCGGGCGATGAACTGCATGGCCCTCAATACGCGGAGAGGGTCTTCGGCAAAAGCGGGTCCGACATGGCGTAGGATTCGCGCCTCCAAGTCCTTTTGTCCGTTGTGCGGATCGAGCAATTTCCCCTCGAGCGGGTCAAGGCCGAGTGCGTTGACAGTGAAGTCCCTGCGTTCGGATGCGAGCTCGAAGGGGAGGTTTGGATCGATTTCCACGGTGAAGCCCTTATGCCCGGTTCCGGTTTTGCGTTCCGTGCGGGGAAGAGATATTTCAACCGGCAATCCTTTGATCTTGAGAACTCCGAATGACTTGCCGACTTCTTCGGCTCGGAATCCAGGAGGGAGTAGAGAAGTGATTTGCCCGGTGCTCAATCCGCGGACCTCAAGATCCAATTCTTCGGGGTTCTCCCCAATGAGCAAGTCCCTCACACTGCCACCGACTATAAGCAGCTTCCCGCCTTGGCTTGAAATCGAAGCGGCCAACTCGATGGCCAAAGATGAAAGGTGCGCTGGAAGTTTAGCCCGCAAGTCCTCGGACAAATCCATGATCAGGGGAAAAGGGTGTCTTCCACGACTTGGCAAAGAGTGTGGTAAACGGGTAGGTGGAGCTCCTGTACCCGCGGAACCTCGCTGGCGGGAACTTGGATCATGATTTCGCAAGTCGAAGCGAGCTGCCCGCCGTCCTGACCCGTCAAGCCAATCGTCCTGAGGCCCAGTGCTTTGGCGGCTTTGGCTGCATGGACGACGTTTTGGGAGTTTCCGGAAGTGCTGATTGCCAGAAGCAGGTCACTGGGTTTGCCAAAGGCGACGACTTGTTGGGCAAAGGCGTATTCGGGTTCGTCGTCATTGACGAATGCAGTCGTAAAGCCAACCCTTGACGGTAACGAAAGAGCGGGCAGGGCGCCATGCAAGTGGCTTGCGAGATCGGTGCCAAGCTTTTCAGCCAATAAAGGATCGAGCGGTCGGGGGCGCGAGAACCTCTTCACTAGTTCACCCGCGATGTGTTCGCAATCAGCGGCGCTTCCTCCGTTCCCACACAGAAGAACCTGGTTGCCGGAACGAAAACAAGAGAGCAAGGCTTCGCAGGCAAGGGTGATCGCTTGTCTGCAATTTGCCAGTTCAGGTCTTCTTTCAAGTAACTGATCGATGTCTTGCACGGACC
>JAYOII010000336.1:0-2335 GCA_038118685.1 Opitutia bacterium | reverse complement strand
GACCAAAGCATAGGTTTGTCGAGGACAAGAGCCAATACATTTCTGAGCCTGATCTTTACTAAAGGGCCCAATTTTGCCATGATTGATCTTTGACCCTCGAAAAGTGAAAGCAAACAACGAAGATCTTGCTGCGGAGAATGCAGTTTTGGAAAAACTTTCCGCCCAAGAAAGAATCGCATGGGCATGCGAACGTTTTGGAGATGGTCTGATTGTGACAACCAGTTTTGGGCTGCAAAGCTCGGTCATGCTCCATTTGGTTCTTCAGCAAAGCGATCAAATACCCGTGGTTTTCGTCGATACGGGTTACCTGTTTCCCGAAACCTATGAGTACGCTCAGGCACTTGGCCAAAAACTTGGTTTCAAGGAAAAGGTCTATTCGGCGATGACCTCGCCAGCCTATCAAGAAGCCTGCTACGGGAAGCTTTGGGAACAGGGCAAAGAAGGGATGACAAAGTACAATTTTCTCAACAAGAAGGAACCCATGGATCGGGCGTTGCGGGAACTCAAGGCAACCGCTTGGCTTGCCGGTTTGCGTCGTTCCCAGTCCGAGGAGCGCAAAAACCGATCGTTTATCGAGAAACAAGGCGACGTCATCAAAATTTATCCGATCCTCGATTGGGATGACAAGCAGACCTACCGGTACATCCCTCAAAACAATTTGCCTTACCACCCCTTGGAGGGAATGGGCTACGATTCGCTCGGGGATTACCATAGTACGAGCAAGGTTAGCGATTCATCTTCGAAGGAAGACTCCAGACACGGCGGGCACGGAAGGGAGTGCGGTTTGCACGTTGACTTGCCTGAAGGTCACGATTTTACCGTTTGATTTCAGAAAAATGATATTACCTGAAGACAAGTCGAAATTGCAGGCCTTGATCAAGCGCACCACTCACCTTTGGAAATTTCTCGAGTGCGATGAAAAGAAGGAGAAAATCGCCCAACTCGAGGAGGCCATGTCGACGCCTTCCTTTTGGGATGATCAGGAAAAGGCAAGAAAGGTGGGTTCCGAAAACAACCGGCTCAAGCAGACCGTATCCAAGGTCGAGGAGTTTCGTTCCAAGGTCGAAGACTTGGAGGCTTTGTGCGAATTGTGCGAGGAAGACGAGGAAGACGAGGAAATGGCCAAGGAGTTTGTGGAGACCCTGGAATCACTTCTTGTGGAAGTGGACGACCTGGAGGTCGCCAGTTTTCTCAGTGAACCTTTCGATGCCCGTCCCGCTTTGCTTAGCATCCATGCGGGGGCCGGCGGAACGGAATCCTGTGATTGGGCCGATATGCTGATGCGGATGTACGTTCGATGGGCCGAAAGGCGTGGGTTCGACGTAGAGGTTCAAGACGTTCAACCGGGTGAAGAAGCGGGGATCAGTCGTTGTTCCATACGAATCGAAGGTCTCAATGCATATGGCTACGCCAAGGCCGAGCGGGGGGTTCATCGGCTTGTGCGCATCAGTCCTTTTGATTCCAACAAAAGAAGACACACCTCCTTTTGCTCGATCGACGTGATTGCTGAGATGGAGGATGACGACGTGGATATTGATATTCCCGACGATGACCTTCGCATCGATACCTACCGTTCGAGCGGAAAGGGGGGGCAGCACGTCAACAAGACCGACTCCGCCGTCCGCCTCACTCACTTGCCCAGCAACATCGTCGTGCAGTGTCAAAACGAACGTTCTCAGCTCAAGAACAAGCAGACCGCCATGCGCGTCCTCAAGTCCCGGCTTTATGAGAAGCAGCAGGACGAGAAGCGGGCCGAGATGGAAAAGTTCTATGGCGAAAAGGGTGAAATGGGTTGGGGTAACCAAATTCGCAGCTATGTTTTTCAGCCTTACCAAATGGTCAAAGATTTGCGTACGGGTGTCGAAACCTCGGCCGTTCAGTCCGTAATGGATGGAGAGCTTGATTCCTTTGTGAACGGATGGCTGCGGGCTGGATGCCCCAGACAACGCAACAAGGACATTCAAGTCGACGATTGAGTTGGTGAGTCTATCGGTCGAAGAAGTTGCCGGTTTGCGGGAGAAACCGCTCTTTGCCGGAAAAACCTGGAGATGGTCGCCTCAGTCATGGCCGCTTCTTCATGAAAACCGTGAGGTGATTGCTTCGCTTGGTTCTGCGGCGGTTTCCTTTTACCGGGCCATCGAGCGCCTCTACCTGAAATCCAAGACCAACCAAAGAATTCTTCGCAACCAGGAACTCTTTGTTCCTTGGGTTGCCGAATACTACGACGCCGGAAAACCGGATTGGCTGGTTCGTCATGCAAACAGAAAAGTAGTACGTGATCTTTTGCCCGCGGTCTTAAGACCTGATCTTTTGCCGGTTTCCTGTGGCATGGCTC
>JAYOII010000335.1:0-3757 GCA_038118685.1 Opitutia bacterium | reverse complement strand
ATCCAAGCCGGTGGAATTTGTCGACGTCTTTTATACACAACATGGCCAGGTGGATGGTGAAAAAAATGATGCGACCAACACCAAGAACCGTTTTTGGCATCACGCTTCGATTCCGTTGGGCAAGGGCAAGTCAGCGGCCCACGTTCATCTTCCTTCCGTGGACAAACCCCTTTGGGTTTACGCGAACGTTCGTTACCAGCTCGAGAAGCCTGTTACCGGAGCAGGTTATTACTATGGATCATACACGGCGAATTTCTTCAACTTGTCCTCTTTGATGAAAACCGTTTCGTCCGTCGAATTGAAAAAGGCGGGGGTCGTTTCCACCCTCAAGCCAAGCTTGCTGATCGAAGATTTCAAGGGGGATTGGAAAAAGGAGTGGTTTACCTACAAAGTGGACAAGTGGGGAATCAAGACTCACAAGCCTTACTCCCCGGTTTGGTCTCCCCCGGAGAACGGCAGGCTTTGTTTCGAGGTCCGGGCCCAAATGGAGAACCAGTTGATTGTTGGAATGGATGGGCATGCGACCGAGCTTGCCTTGCCGGGTCAGAACCAGTGGAAGGCAGTGACGCTCTCGGCGAATGATTTCAAGGATGCCGAGCTCAAGCCATTGGCCAATTGGAATGGGGTCAAAGAGTTGCGGTTCGACGAAGCCGAAACCCTGCGGCCCTCCCGCGGTTCCATGGCGAAGCCCCGTAGGTTGGGCGGTCAGTGGAGAGGCAAGGCTCCCGAGTTCCGAAACCTCCGCTGGGTGGCAAAGTAATCAAGCGGCCTTATTGTTTCTTGTCTGATTTCGGACCCTTCCATTCCTTGTCGCGCTTGGCCGCTTTTCTACCTTGGTCGGGATCGCCCAAGTCTCCGCCCGCGGCAATCATCTCGGGGTAGACTTTGTCCCACCATTGGTCGTAGGAGCGGGCAAGCTTTAAAATGAGTTCGGGCTTTGCTTCGGACAGATCGTTCCGGCATCCGGGATCTTTTTTCACGTCGAAAAGGACCCATTGATCCCGGGGGCTTACCCCCCAGTGGTATTGGGCCGTGCCGTAGGCATAGGTCATGTTTTTGCCTCCGCGGGCAATAATGCGCAGGGCTTGGCACTGACTCACGTATTTTTGGCACTCGGGGGTTCCGCAGTCATGACTGCGCAGCATCAGGTGATTGCCCTGTCGGACGCCTGCCATCGCGTACTTGTGGTGTTTTGCGAGACCGCTGGGCCAACGGGCCACGTGGTGGTAGAGAATGCGTTCGGACTGCCATTCGATTGGCTTTTCACTCTCCAGCAAGGGGCGGAGGGTGTATCCTTCGAGTTTGTTTTTGAGTTTGACCGGGACTTGGGCGCCGGCAAGGTCACAGAGGGTCGGGAGGACGTCGAGGTGGGCGGTCAGGTTGCCCAGGGCCTTGGGTTTCCACTTTCCGGGCCAGCGCCAAAAGGAGAAAGCCCGGGTTCCGCCTTCCCAAGCCGAACACTTGGGCCCGCGCATTTGGGCGTTGTAGACGTCGAGCCCTTCGGTCACGCCGTTGTCATTGACCATGATCACGATGGTGTTTTCGTCACGCCCCGTTTCCTTGAGGAAGTTCATCAGGCGCCCGAGGTTGTGGTCGATGTTCTCGATCATGGCCAAGTAGGTCGAATGGGTTTCGTTCAGCCCGGCGTCGCGAAAGGGTTGGATGAATTTTTCGGGGGCGGCGAGGGGTGTGTGGGGAGAATAGGTAGCCAAGTAGCAGAAAAAGGGTTGATCTTCGCACTCTTCGATAAAGGCCATGGCTTCGTCAAAGAAAACGTCCTCCCGGTAGCCTTTGCTTTCCATGCGTTTGCGGTTGCGGATGAAGAGGGCGTCAAAGTGATCGTTGGGGCCGCGGGCATTGGTCGAGCACCAGTCGAAACCACGCTTTTCGGGGCCGGGTTTGTGACCCAAATGCCATTTCCCGATAAAGCCGTTCTTGTACCCTGCGGTTTTCAGGAGTTGGGGGAGAAGAACCGCATCCTCGTGCAATTCTTGACGGGGAACGATGGTGTGGGTGACCCCGTTGCGAAACTCGTGCATGCCGGTCAGGAGGGCTGCCCGGGTCGGAGAGCAGGAGGGACTGACGTAAAAATTGTCAAAGCTCACGCTCTCGGAGCGAAGTCGGTTGGTGTGGGGCGTCTTGAGGTAGGGATGCCCGTGAGCGTTGACGTCTCCGTATCCTTGGTCATCGGTAAGAATGAAAACGACGTTTGGCTTCTTGGCGAAAGAAAGCCAGTGAAAACACGCCAACCAAAGAGGGATCGCTAAGAGGGCTTTGTTCTTCATTCATCAAAGCAAATCACTTCGTGGCTTCGAAGGGAAGGTGAAATTGGGGAACGAAAACGAGTGGTTCGATCCGTTGATTTCGAGCGATTGATTCCGGTTGAGCAATTGTCTTCTTGGATTGACGAAAAGGTGAAAGTTTTGTTAAATTTAAACCGAGTTGGCTCAACGAACCGAAAGTTTAATTCACGAAATTGGCGTGCAATTCCAATTGGATGGTCATATCACTTCGTCCGAAGTTCACGGCAACGGGAACGTCAACGATACCTTCCTTTTGTTCTGTGAAAACGGGGATGCTTTGAACCGTTACACTTTGCAAAGGATCAACCACGAGGTTTTCAAAAACCCGGAAGGTTTGATGGATAATTTTTCCCGGGTAACCCGTCATTTGCATGCCAAGATGGCGGAAGAAAAATCGGGTAGGCAGTCCCTCTGCGTTATTCCTGCGAATGACGGTCGTTCGTTCCATAAGGACCCCGACGGCAATTATTGGCGGGTCACCAAGTTTGTGGACGGAGGCCGTTCCTTTGAGGTTCCTGAGAATACCAATCAGGCTTACGAAGCGGCCAAGGCCTTCGGCGAATTTCAATCCAAGCTAACCGATTTACCGGGTGAGCCCTTGATCGATACGATCCCTGATTTTCACAATACCCGGATGAGGTTCGAGTCCTTTCGCTCGTCCGTCGAAAACGACCGGGCCAATCGGGTCTCCGAGGTCACCGATCTGATTGAATTTGCTTTCGGTCGGGAGGACTTGTCCGACAAGATTAAGGTTGATGATTTTCCCGTCCGGGTGGTTCACAACGATACCAAGCTGAACAACGTTCTGTTGCACAAGAGCTCGGGCGAAGGAATGTGCGTAGTCGATTTGGATACCGTCATGCCTGGTTGCGCGTTGCACGATTTTGGCGATCTTGTACGAACCGCAGCTTGTTCTGCGCTCGAAGACGAGGTCGATTTGGATAAGGTGCGGTTTCTGCCTGAGGTTTTCGGGGCAATTGTCGAAGGGTACCTCGAATCCGCCGGCGATATGCTCGAGCCAAGCGAGATCGATCACATGGCCTTGGCTCCTCAGGTGATCACTTATGAGCTCGGGCTTCGGTTTTTGGCTGATTATTTGGATGGGGACCTTTATTTCAAGGTCAAGCGCCCCGGCCACAACCTCGACCGTACGAGAGCTCAATTCAAGCTTTTGTCCTCAATGGAAGAACATTTCGCCGAAATGGAGGAAATCGTAAAGGAACGTTCTTCTCCCAAAGCTTTTGCATAGGCTAATGCCCTCTAGGCAAACGTCAATGTTTGCGGTCATTCAGGGAAACGGGACAGGGCAATCGATCACAATTCATTGTACAGTCATCGGGCAAGGGTTTGATTTCACGGGTCATGATTTGAAGAATTGATTCCCGAAAAGCGTTCCACTCAAAAAAAACACCGCATTTCTGCGGTGTCTTTTGGGGCTTAAAAACAAACTTTTT
>JAYOII010000334.1:2540-3781 GCA_038118685.1 Opitutia bacterium | reverse complement strand
CCCAGCGCAAACCCGACATAAGCCTCGCGAAGGAGGTGCTTGGTTGGAGTCCCCATGTTGATCTGGACAAGGGACTCGAGCGCACGATCCCCTATTTTAGAGCACTACTCGAATCCTGATTTGTTTTCCTTTGGCATGAATCCTTTAGCACCTTTCAAATCGATATTGAATTCCCTCAAGGGAAGAACCCATCGCAAGTACCTCAAAAAATGCGCCCCGGTCGTTTCTGAAATCAATCGGATCGAAAAGGAGTACCAAAGCCTTTCCGACGACCAGTTGAAAGCCAAAACGCCCGAATTCATGGAGCGCTACCGGAATGGGGAATCCCTTGAGGAAATGCTTCCCGAGGCCTTTGCCACCGTCAAGAACGCGGCCCGCAGACTCTGTGGAGAAACCATTTCGGTATGCGATCATCCCATCCTTTGGGAGATGGTGCATTACGACGTTCAGTTGATTGGCGGAATGGCTTTGCACGACCGGCACATTGCCGAAATGGCGACGGGCGAGGGCAAGACCTTGGTTTCAACCTGTCCGCTCTACCTGAACGCGCTGAGTGGGAAAAATTGTCAACTTGTCACGGTCAACGATTACTTGGCCTTGAGAGATTCGCATTGGATGGGAGCTCTTTTCGAATACCTCGGTCTTACGGTCGGATGCATTCAGAACAACATGCCATCCTCCGAGCGCCGCGAAATGTATGAACGCAATATCACTTACGGCACCGCTTCCGAATTCGGATTCGACTACCTCAGGGACAATGGAATGGCGACCTGCAAGGAGGATCAGGTTCAGCGGGATCACTATTTTTGCATTATTGACGAAGCTGATTCCATCCTGATCGATGAGGCCAGGACGCCTTTGATCATTTCCGGGCCGATGAGGGAGGACAATCCTTTGCCATTTAATGAAATGAAGCCCAAGGTCATGAAGCTTTTCGAAACTCAGTTGAGGCAGTGCAACAAGCTTGCCGAAGAGGCAAAAAAGGCTTTCGCGAAAGAGGATCTTTCGGACGAAGAGGCGGATGAGGCGACGGCCAAGCTTTACCAAGTCAAGCGGGGCATGCCTACGCACCGCCAATTCATACGCATGATGGAGGAGGCCTCCATTCGGAAGGGGTTCGAGAAATTCGACCTGGATATGAATTCCGATTACAACAAAACCCGGGCTCATGACCTGAAGGAGGATTTGCACTACGTTATCGACGAGAAAAACCAGCAAGCCGACTTGACCGAAAAAGGTCG
>JAYOII010000334.1:0-2440 GCA_038118685.1 Opitutia bacterium | reverse complement strand
TGCACTACGTTATCGACGAGAAAAACCAGCAAGCCGACTTGACCGAAAAAGGTCGACAATTGATAAGCCCCGACGATCCGGAGGGTTTTGTCATCCCGGATTTGGCCAGCGTTTATGTCGAAATCGAGCGGGACACGACGTCTTCGGACGATGAAAAGCGGCAAAGCAAGGATGAGGCTGAGCGTGATTTTCAGCTCAGGAGCGAACGAATTCACACCGTTTCCCAACTTCTGAGGGCCTATGGCCTCTATGAGAAGGACAAGCAGTACGTGGTGCAAGGCGGAAAGGTCATGATCGTGGACGAGAATACGGGCCGACTTATGCCCGGCCGAAGGTGGAGCAACGGGCTTCATCAAGCGGTCGAGTCCAAGGAAGGCGTGGCGATCGAGAAGGAGACCAAGACCTACGCAACCATCACCATCCAAAATTATTTCAGGATGTACGACAAATTGGCTGGGATGACAGGAACGGCGGAAACCGAGGCAGGCGAGTTTCACGACATTTACAGGCTTGGAGTGATGGTTATTCCGACCCACAGGGATTGCATAAGAAAGGATTTGAACGACCTGATGTTCAAAGGCCGCAGGCAAAAGTTCAATCAAGTGTTGGATGACCTGAGGGAAGCTCATGCCAAAGGCCAACCGGTCTTGGTCGGAACTGCCTCTGTCGAGTCGTCGGAGGTTTTCAGCCGGATGCTCAAGCGGGCCAATATTCGTCATACCGTCCTTAACGCCAAGTTTCATGAAAAAGAAGCGGAGATCGTTGCCCAAGCCGGTCAGTCGGGGGCCGTTACGATTGCGACCAATATGGCCGGTCGGGGCACGGACATCAAATTGGGAGAAGGCGTCAAGGAATTGGGCGGACTTCTGGTTTTGGGTACGGAAAGGCATGAGTCCCGCAGAATCGACCGCCAGTTGCGCGGAAGATGCGCCCGGCAGGGAGACCCCGGGGCGTCGAAGTTCTATGTCTCGCTGGAGGATGACCTCATGCGCTTGTTTGCCAATCAGGGGGCTCTTTCAAAAATGCTTGAAAAATCCTTCGGTGAAGACGAGTCGCTCGAGCACGGAACCCTCGACTGGTCCATCCAAAACGCGCAAAAGAAAGTCGAACAACAGAATTACTCGATTCGCAAGCGTCTGCTTCAGTATGACGACGTTTTGAACAGGCAACGGGAAATCGTCTATTCGATCCGAAACGACGTTTTGCTTGAAGAGGATCCTGGGAAAATTTTGCTTGAATTGATCGAGGAGGAGTTGGAAATCCGTTTGAGCGGGGTGCCCGAGGCCGAGTTCAAAGCAACTCAAGAGAGCGAAATGCCGGAATTGGAATCCGTTCTTGCTTCGTGGGTCAACGTGACCTTTCCTCTTTCGGTCCGGCTGGATGAGTTGGTGGGGAAATCCGAGGACGAGGCGAGGAAATTTATTTTGGAGAAGATCACCTCGGCCTACGATGCCAAGCGGAAACTCGAGGACCCGGAACGTCTTGAAGGCTTGGAAAGATACGTCGTGGTCAACGCCGTCGACGTGCATTGGCAGGATCACTTGACGGAGATGGATGAATTGCGCCGCAGCGTAGGTCTGAGGGGCTATGGCCAGAAAGACCCACTGAGCGAGTACAAAAACGAGGCGTTCCGGGCATTCGAGGAAATGATGGGGGCGATGCGCTCCGACGTTTGTTCGGGGATCTTCCGTTCCTCCACCAACCTCGCAGTCTTCGAGAACATGCTTTCGACCCTCAACGACGTGGCCAAGACGACCGGGCCGGAAAGCTCGAGTGAAGCCGGGTTCGACCAATTCCGTTCAGCCCCCGGAGGCGGTGGGGTTCCCCAAGCTTCGGAGGCTCCCGAAATTCCAACCATTGCGACACCCGTGGTACGGGAAGCCCCCAAGGTCGGTCGTAACGACCCTTGTCCTTGTGGAAGCGGAAAAAAATACAAGAAGTGCTGCGGAGCGGGAGTAGCCGCCTAGCCCGTGGCCCTCAGCGTCAATTCGACCCATGCCTCGGGCTCGATTTGCTCGGGACGGAGTGTTTGAGACAATTCATTGTCATTCAACCAATCCAGTATTCCGGATCGGGTCGCATCGTCTTCCTGCTTGGCGATTGCCCCGATTTGTTTGCGCCGCCGGGTGAAGATACGCCGGATCAGCGCTCTATGGATTGCGGAGAAAAGGAAAGGATCGCCCAGGAGATCCATTCTTGCGAGGACCGAGTCCACGGAGGGCACGGGATGAAAGCATCGCCTGGAAACCGGGTGAGATTTGTGGTGGCGGAAGGCCGCGTGCAGAAAGATGGAAAGAGCACTGTAGTTTTTTGATCCGCATTTGGCCCACATGCGCTCGATTGCCTCCCGCTGCAGCATGAGAACCATTCGGCCGGGGAGTCTCTCGGTTGCAAGAAGAGATTCAAGCCAGGCCGAAGAGATGGCATAGGGCAGGTTGGC
>JAYOII010000333.1:0-3826 GCA_038118685.1 Opitutia bacterium | reverse complement strand
CCGGAAAGAAACCTGAGCCAAAGTTCATAGTCCTCGGGGAAATCACCGTCTTGGTAAGGTCCGAATTCATCAAGCAGGCTTTTGCGCAGAAGGACCGAGGGATGGGCAAAAGGACTTTCGACAAAGCGGTTAAGTGATATTTCCTGATGAGAAAGGAGTTTGTTTGTCCAGTCGACGTAACTTTCGTAACCACGCGTGTCGTTTGACGAGGAGGAGAAATATTCGACCTTGCATGAAACAAGGCCCGTACGAGGGTTCCTCTCCATGAAATCGACCTGCGCGCGGAGTCGCTCCGGAAGCATTCGGTCGTCGGCATCCATTCTCGCAATCAATGGTGTGCTCGAATGCCGTATTCCATGATTTAGAGCCGAAACAATCCCCTTCCCAATAGTTTGAAGCACTTTGATCCGGTCATCTTTGTCCGCATAGCCGCGCAGGATGGATTCGGAATTGTCGGAAGAATGGTCGTTTACGGCCAAGAGCTCCCAGTCTTGGAGTCTCTGAGCTTGAACGGATTGAATGCATTCATCAATGGTTTGCTCCGAGTCACGGTAAGGTAGCACGACTGAAACGGAGGCAGACATCCTTGCTGTCCGTGCTTCAGTCGCTTGCCGAGATTTGCCGGATGGCTTCGTAAGAGGCAATTCCCACCGAGACCGCCAAGTTAAGCGATCGCAAGTGGTCCTTTCTCTTAGGGATCATTAGTCTTCGCTCGCCCGCCCACTCATGAACTTCCACCGGGGCTCCCTTCCCTTCGTTGCCGAACAGCAACCCGTCGCCTTTTTGGAAGGAAGCGTCCCAAAAGGATTTTTCTGCATGCGTAGTGAAGAGGTATATGTTTTGAGGCCGTTGCTCGGAACGGATGAAGCTCGTCCAATCCGGATGCTCGATCACATCCAGGGATTTCCAGTAATCCATTCCGGCCCGCCTGAGATTCTTGTCCGAAATCTCAAAGCCGAGGGGGTGAATCAAGTGGAGTCGGCAGTCGGCAAAGGCGCATATTCTGCCTATGTTTCCTGTGTTTTGAGGTATCTCCGGGCAGTACAGGATGATTTCTATCATCGCTTCATCGAGTTCTTCAATGCCTGGTCAGCTTCGCGTTGAGCCACGCGCTTTTTCAGGTCCTGCCTTTTGTCGCGTTGATTCTTGCCCGTTCCCACGGCGATTTGGCATTTGATCAGGGCATCCTTGAAGTAAATTCTCAAAGGAACCAAGGCTTTTCCCGCGGCTTCCACTTCGGCTTTGAGTTTTGCAAGTTCCCTTCGCTTAAGAAGAAGCTTTCTCGGGCGTTGGGTCGGATGGTTCTCCTCTCCGCCATGTTCGTATTCCGCGATATGGGCGTTGAACAGAAAAAGCTCTTGTTTCACGAACTTGGCAAAAGATTCGGAGATTTGAGCATTACCGGAGCGAATGGACTTTACTTCCGTGCCGGAGAGGACAATTCCCGCTTCATATTTCTCTCCCAAAAGGTATTTGTGCCGTGCCTTTGAGTTTGTGAGCACGGGCAGGGAATCTTGTTTTTTTCTTTTAGATGACAAGGCTATGGGATTGTGTGTCCCAAAACCATACGTAAAAACTTAGCTTTTGGGGAGACGATCAAAAAAATCACTCATCCACGTCGTCGTCTTCCCATTCCTGATAGGATATCTTCCCCTCGATGATCTCGCGCAGAGCGATATCTTCCGGTTCAAGTTTCTCAAGAGATTCAACCAAAGGCTTGTTCCCGAACTTGAGCTGCTTGGAACGACGGGAAACCACGTTGATCAACGCGTTTGGGTCGGGAATGATAGCACTTGCTTCTTTTAGGTATTCGTCTCTCACGGTCTTGGGTTTTTGGGTGTCGCGTAGAATGAAAAATTCGCTACAATAGAGATTATGCTTCTAATTGCAATTTATTTTTAGGTGGTGAAACAAGTAATTGGCATAGCCACAACCACCTGTCCGGATAAAAAAACGGCTTGGAGGATAGTCGAATCTCTTTTGGCGGAAAGTTTGATCGCGTGCGGGCAAGTCGAGGGTCCGATTGAGTCAGCGTATTTTTGGAAGGGAAAACTGTGCAAGGAAACCGAGTGGAGGATTCTGATGAAATTCGCTCCAAAACAAGCTCAGGAATTGGAGACTAGACTGATCGAGTTACACCCCTACGAAAATCCGCAATGGACGAATTGGGAAGCAGCTGCAAGCGATGGATTTGGCAAGTGGGTGCACGACCTGAATGGACAAGATGCCGAAAATTAATCTTCGGGCTTGGTCTTGACTAGGGAAACGACCCGGTCGCCTTCCTTCCATTGACCGCGCTTCTTGAGAAGCTCAACGCGTTCGAAACGCTTCAAAACATTGCGTTTTTTACTGAGACCACCTGGTGGCTTGAAACTTGGATGTCTGCTCATGATCGCTGTACAATATGAATGATCCTCAAGCTATAGGCAAGTAGAAAGGAAGATTCGGTCAGGCCGGGGCACCCGCTGGTTCACCGCTTGGGTTTATGTCGTCACCTTTTTCCTCTTCGGTATCCTTTTCTTGGGAAGCCGAAGGCTCGCTGGATTCTATGTCCTCGCTCTCGTTCGGCTTGGAGGTGATGACGGGAGAGAGGATTTTGCCGTGTTCGATGATTTCATGGATGTGTTTGCCCTCGATGGTCTCGTATTCGAGCAATGCCTCGGCAGAGGCGTGAAGGGCGGATAGGTTGTCCTCGAGAATCTTTTTGGCTCGATTGTATTGGTCGTCAATAACTTGCTTGATCGCAACATCGATTTTTTGGGCGGTTTCCTCACTGTAGTTTTGAGCCCGGGACAGTTCTTTCCCCAAAAAGACTTGATCTTGCTTGTCGCCGAATGAAATCATCCCGAGGTCACTCATTCCCCAGTCGCAGACCATGCTCCTTGCAATGTTAGTTGCCATTCTGATGTCACCTGCGGCGCCGCTTGTCACGTCCCCTATCTCGATCTCCTCCGCCGCACGTCCTCCCATTGCGCAGCAGACTTGGTTCAGCACGCGCCTCTTGCTGTGGTTGAGAATATCTTTTTTCGGCGTAAACATCGTGCTGCCAAGACTTTGCCCTCTTGGGATAATCGTGACCTTGTGGATGGGCAAAAGGCCATCGTCCACCACCGCCTGAACAATGGCATGTCCCGCTTCATGGTAAGCGATGATCTTGCGATCCTCGTCATCCATGACACGCCTTCTTTCGCGTCCGAATGAAATCTTTTCGCGGGCATCATCCAAGTCGATTCGCTCAACGACTTTCTTGCGCCGGCGGGCCGCAATAAGAGCGCCTTCGTTGAGCAGGTTGGCCAGATCAGCTCCGGAAAAGCCTGCCGTGGCGCGGGCGAGGGAAACAAGCTCCACGTCATCGCACAACTTGATTTTCTTCGCGTGAACCTTGAGGATGGCTTCCCTTCCCTCGAGGTCCGGTAAGTCAATAACCACTTGACGGTCGAATCTTCCGGGGCGCAAAAGCGCATTGTCCAAGACATCCGGCCTGTTCGTAGCTGCGATAATGATGACTCCCTCGTGCCCGTCAAAGCCATCCATCTCCACGAGCAAAGAGTTGAGCGTTTGTTCGCGCTCATCATTCCCTCCGCCAAGCCCGGCTCCGCGTTGACGGCCCACAGCATCAATTTCATCGATAAAAATCAGGCAGGGAGCGCTTTTCCTTCCTTGTTCGAACATATCCCTTACGCGGGCAGCTCCTACCCCTACGAACATTTCGACAAAGTCAGATCCGCTTATACTGAAGAATGGCACGTCGGCTTCCCCTGCAACGGCTTTGGCGAGAAGCGTTTTGCCGGTGCCCGGCGGCCCCACCATGAGCACTCCTTTAGGG
>JAYOII010000332.1:3572-3859 GCA_038118685.1 Opitutia bacterium | reverse complement strand
CCGTGGATCTTTCGCAGGGAAAAAGCCGACAAAGGAGGCAACGTGGTGACGGTTCGAATACTGTCCTTCGATCAGTTTCTTGGTGGTTCCTGTTTTCCCGGCCACCTCGAAACCTTCGATACGAGCTTGCTTGGCTGTTCCTTCCACCGAAACTACGCTCACCAACATCTCGGTCACCGATTGGGTAACCGATGAACTCACCACTCTTCGAATTGGTTTGGGATTAAAGGATACCACGGTCTTCCCTCGTTCATCGAAAATTCTGTGAATGAATTGCGGTTTCATCA
>JAYOII010000332.1:0-3562 GCA_038118685.1 Opitutia bacterium | reverse complement strand
CCCCATCGGCAACCTGGTGACCGTCAAGCCATCCCACCTCTTCGGATGATGCAACACGCCTCCGCTTTCCCCTCCTATGCCAAAACCAGTTTTTTGCCCGAATCCAAAAGACCGGCAGTAGTCGTACAGTCTTTGCGATCCAAGCATGAGCCCCAATTGGGCAGCGCCCCGATTGCTTGATTTCTGCATCACTTTGCTTACCGAAATTTTTCCCAACGGATGATGATCACCGGGCAATCTCATGCGCCTCGATCCTCTCTGGACCGTTGCGATGGAACAATCGATCAGATCCTCGGCTCCGACCAGGCCTTCGTTCATGGCTGCGCAAACGGCAACGATTTTAAAGGTCGAACCCGGTTCGTAAACATCCGCCAGGGCTCGGTTTCTTTGCTGACTGTGATCTGCTTTGTTGAATTTGTTCGGATCGAAATCCGGGGCATTCCCCATTCCCAAAACATAGCCGGTTTTGGGATCGCTCACGATAATGCTCGCGCTTATCGGATTGTACTCTTCGACAATCGATTGGAGCTCGCTTTCAACCATGTCCTGAATCATCCGGTCTATGCTCAACTCGACGTTCAGCCCGTCCCGGGCTGCCACTTCAAAGGATCTGTGTTGAGGCATCTCGCGTCTTTCACCGTCCTTTTCACTTTCGCGCCAACCGTCCTGCCCCTTCAAATAGTAATCCGCATGACTTTCGGCACCCATCGCGGCAATGCCTTCCTTGTTAACGAAACCAAGCAGGTGAGAGGCTAAATTCCTATTCGGATACAAACGCGAGTGCTTGAAGTTTCCATAAACACCCTTGATCTCGAGTTTTCTGATTTCTCGATACACGTCTTCCTCGACTTCATCTTTGAGCTTTACCCATCTGACCTTTCTGAATTCCTTTCCGTCCGGTCCGCTGCGCCTGATAAGATTTTGGGCGGCTTGTTGAATCTCCTTTGGATTCACTGCGAGGAGAAGCGCCAATTGATCGAACTTAAGCCAGTCTTCTTTCTCCACCGAATGAGGATCAATCCCCACTTCGACGACCGATCTCGTAGTGGCGAGGAGGTTTCCCTTGGAATCCACGATATCCCCTCTTCGGGCCTTGATTTCGATAAAGTTTTTACGGGCTTGATTGGCAAGCTTGGTATAATCGTCCGACTTGTAAACCTGAAGGTAAACGAGCCTTCCTCCCAAGGAACAGAAAGCAAAAAAGACGGCAAAAAAAGTGAGATAAAAACGAAAAGGGGAAATGAAGAGACTTTTCATTCTACCGGGTTCCGGCAAACTCCCCTTGAGAGCGCAAACGATTATTGGCGACAACCTCCTTGGGCGAACCGAGTCTCCTCAGGACATCCGAGTGGGACACGTGAATGGTTTGGCTCGCAGTCGGCATGGACAGCCTTCCCGAAACCATGGCAGCCAAAGTGGAGGGCCTGAGCGAACGTGACTTTTCTCCCCTCAAATCCTGAACTTCTCGCGAAACGATCTCTCTGCGATCCTCAAGGTTTCGGCAATGTTTGGCCACTTTTGAAATCTCCATCCTCATCCACACGATTGAAAGCGCCCCCACCCCCAAAACGAACACGACCATAAAAGTAAGGATCAAGGGAAAACGGCTTTTGCTTTTCTTTTTGGACATTACAACTTGGGCTGTCTTACCTTTCGAAGAACCCGCAAACGCGCGGACCGACTCTTGGGGTTGCGTTCCACTTCTGTCTTGGTCGGAAAAATAGCCTTGGTCTGAAAAAGCTCGGCGTATGCCTGCCGTTCCTGCTGATACCTCGAATCTCCCCTGTGCTCGGGTCGCCCCGCCATTTTCCTCATGAAACGCTTGACGATCCGGTCCTCCAGAGAATGAAACGATATGACGGCCAAGGTCCCGCCAACCTTGAGCGCCCTGAAGGCTTTCGGCAAAGTCATGGCAAGTGATTCCAACTCCCCATTGATGGCTATCCTAATGCCTTGAAAGGTTTTGGTCGCCGGATGAATCCGTTGCCTTGACTTGCTTCCTCCGACCGCCCTTGAAACGACTTCCGCCGCACTCATTGTGCGGGTCAACTCCCCCGACCCGCGAGCCTCGATGATCGCATTGACGACCCGGTTCCACCGGCGCTCCTCGCCATATTCACGCACCGCCCGAACAAGGCTTTCCTTCGAAGCACTCTCGAGGAAATCCGCGGCGCTTTGCCCGACCCGCGGATCCAACCGCATGTCAATCGGAGCATCCAAGCGAAAGGAAAAACCCTTGTTCGGCTCCATCAACTGAAAAGAGGAAATGCCCAAATCCATCAACACACCGTCAAATTCGTCCGGAGAGGAAACCTTGTCCATTTCCCGAAAACTCAGGTCGTTGAATTGGAAACGCCCCCCGAAATCCCTCGAAACTTCTTCCGCCCGAGTACCCGCATCCGGGTCACAATCAAAGGCGAGCAACGTGTTCGCCTCATTGGCCTGGAGAATTGCGCGACTGTGCCCTCCTCCGCCAAAAGTCAGGTCGGCAAAGTTGCCGCCTTTCCCCGGATCGAGATAATCCATGCACTCATCAAGCAAAACTGGCACATGCCCTACCATGGAAGGCAAACAGACGAACTCAACAGACCCACAATACATTTCCACCCCTTGCTACCCGTGATCCAACCCCAAGCGAAACGAGAGAGAGAGGGGCTTTCATAGAACGCAATCCCCTTCGCTGAACGACCACCCTAAAAGTCGCCCAATTCATGCGCTTACGAATCATAGCCCCAACTCCCTCATCGCATCAAAAATGTTTATCGGTTCACTCGACGTCTTCCGCTTGTCGTAACGAGCCTCCGACCAAATCGAGAAATCCGTGAAATTCCCCGCCAAGACCGCCTTCCCCTTGATTCCGGCGTGACGCAACAGGTCTTGACTCAAATTGATCCTCCCCTGCTTGTCGCACCCGAACGAATCGGCGCGGGAAAAAAGCTCCATGGACAAAGCCCTGCGACGGACGTCACTCAATTTCGCGTCCCCCATGTTTTCTTCCAAGCGGGCCACCATCTTGGGAGGATAAACCGTTATGTACCCATCTTGGTTCGGAAGAGCCAAATAGGTATTGTCGCCCCCTGGGATACGCCACTTCGAGGGAATGGTCAACCGCCCCTTGGTATCCAAGGAATGGGTAAACTCCCCTACGAAATAGGTTATTGCGCGCTCCACCATAATGTAATGACATCTTAACCACTAATATGCACTATGCCCCACTTTGTGACACTTCTCCCCACCACGGTCAAGGCTTTTTTTATTTTTTTATTTGCCAGAATCGAAGTGATTCACCCCGCAATCGGGAATTGCCCTCGCAGGAGATATCGGTTGAGCTTCGAAAAGATGAAGAAAGCGGGAAGAAAGCGAGCGGATGAATTGGTCGTAGCCCTGGGTTTGTGCGAAAGCAGAACGCAAGCCCAAGCCTGCATTCTGGCCGGGAAGGTCAGAATGGGAACCCAAAGAATCGACAAAGCAAGCAGGCTTCTTCCCGCAGACTCGATTCTTTCCCTTGAGCAAACCCAGCCATACGTCGGGAGAGGCGGGCTCAAAATGCAAAATTTTCTCA
>JAYOII010000331.1:0-3862 GCA_038118685.1 Opitutia bacterium | reverse complement strand
GAGTATAGTTGGCGGGGTATACTCCTTTGAAGCGGGATAACGATCGCCCCAGGATCTCGCCCGCTCGACGAATTGATCCACTTGGGTCTCGGCCGCACCCACCTTTTTTTCGCCTTTCTTTATCAGGCCTCCAATCGCTTGAGCGTTCAGTCCGATCCGCTTGTCCTTGGCCAATCGGGCCGGAAGATCGTTCTCCTTGATTTTTCCAGCCCGCAGATCTTTCACGGTCGCCAATGCATGCTCTTTGATCGCCGCATGAGCGTCTTCCCTCCCGGATCCTGCCTTGACCGCCTCCATCATGAAAGTGGTCGACAACAAAAAGGGGAGATACCGGTGGGACTCGGCCTTGATCACGTCGGGGAAAACCTCCATTTGAGAGAGCACCGTCAGGAAGGTATCGAGCAAGCCGTCCAAGGCGAAAAACGCATCGGGTAGAGCGACCCGCCTGACCACCGAACAGGAAACGTCCCCTTCGTTCCATTGATCGCCCGAGAGGGCCGAAACCATGGCCAAGTGACCGTTGAGGATGGCTTGAAAGCCGTTGATTCGCTCGCAACTTCTGCTGTTCATCTTGTGAGGCATTGCGGACGAACCGGTTTGTCCCTTGGCAAACCCCTCTCCCAGCAGCTCGTGCCCGGCCATGATCCGCAGGGTCTTGGCAAAACTGGCGGGAGCAGCGGAAAGCCGAACCAGGACCGAAACAACTTCGAAATCGAGGCTGCGCGGATAAACTTGTCCAACGCTTTCCCAATTTGCAGGGGCACCGAGATGCGCCATCACCTTTTGGTCCAATTGCTCCGCCTTGGAGGCATCGCCCAAGAGCGTTATCTGGTCAAGTCTGGTTCCCACCGCCCCCTTGAGACCGCGATACGGATAAGTAGCGCAAAGGCGAGAAAGCGAGTCCAAAGCCCGCTCGAGTTCCTCGCCCCAATTGGCCATTCTCTTGCCAAGGGTCGTGAGTTGAGCCGGCACGTTGTGAGACCGGGCGGTCAGTTGCAGGTTTTTGTACTGGTCGGCTTTGTCGGCCAAGGCAAGCAAGGCGGCTATGCCTTTTTCCAAAACGATGCCAAGGGAACGGTGAATCTGCAACTGCTCGACGTTTTCGGTAAGATCCCTGCTCGTCATCCCCTTGTGGGCGTGTTGGTGACCGGCCTTGTCCGCGAACTCTTCGAGCCGGGCCTTGACGTCGTGCTTGGTCACTTCCTCACGGCGCCGGATGGACTCAAGATCCACGACTCCTTTCGCTTTCTCGGAAGCTTCGACGTCGGCCTCCGAAATTTCCATGCCCAACTCGCGTTGGGCTTTCATGACGGCAATCCAGAACTCTCTCTCCATGATCACTTTGCCCGTCGCGGACCAGAGGTTCTTCATTGCCGCAGACGCGTATCGCTCGGCCAAAACGTTGGGAATGTCAGTCGTCATGTGATTGAATGTTCAAAAGGATTCGAGCCGCTCGCAAACCGAGCGAATGATGAATTCAGGGGTTGATGCGCCCGCCGTCACACCGACGAGAGCAAAGGAAGAAAAAGATTCGGCATCGAGATCCTCGGCCGTTTCCACGTGAAAAGTCGGACGCTCGTTGGCCGCCGCGAGCTTGGCCAGTTTCTTGGTGTTGGCCGAGTGCTTTCCGCCGATCACCACAATCGCCTCCGCCCCCTGTTCAACTAGAGAAACAAGATCGGACTGCCTTTCCTTGGTGGCTCCGCAAATGGTGTCGAAAACGAGCATATCGGGATATCTTTGCGAAAGGATGGCCGATAGGTTTTGAAATTCGTGGGTGAACATAGTCGATTGCGAAACCATCGCCACTCCTCCCTCGAAAGCGGGCAATGACTCGAGATCGACTTCATTTGCGATCACGTGTCCCCGCCCGTCTGCGTACCCCAAAAGCCCGATGACCTCCGGATGCTCACGATCGCCAAAGATTACGATGTCATACCCCTTTTGGGCATGAAGCTTGACTTTGCCGGCAATAATGCCGACATCGGGACAAGTACCGTCCCGAAAAGGAAGGCCCAACTCCTTGAGATACTTCCTGCGTTGGGGCGAAATGCCATGGGCCCGCACGACCACGACCGAATCCTTTCCCTCTTCCTCCGGCAGCGAAAGGTCCTGCTTGCTTTGATAGTCCCCGACCTCCCGAATGTCCTCACGGCTCAAAGCGTCCATCATCTGCTTGTTGTGAATCAGCGGGCCATCCGTGTAAACCCTGCGCTCCCCGCCGCAAGCCTCTTCCCGGGCTACCTGAATCGCGCGCTCCACCCCCCAACAGAAGCCAGCGCTTTTGGCTCTAATGACTTTCATAGCTTATGCGATCTTCCTACAGCGAACTCAACGAGTGATCAATATTGATTTGCATCCAAGGCTCAAACGATGAAAAATCCAAACCATGCCCATTCTGTCAAAACCCACTTTCATCAGCTTGGTTTTAGCCGTTGCTCCCTTCCTTCCCTCCCAAGGCAAAACGGAGACGAAAAAAAAACCTGAACCTTCGCTCTATTCCTATGGAAAAAAATCAAGGGATGGAATAGGCAAATTCTACATGGGGCGCGAAATCTCCCAGGTCATGGGACACTTGGGAGCCGGGTGGCTCGAACGCCCGAAGCGTGAGCAAGAAGAAAGAACCGACTTGTTGATCAAGAACATGGGATTGAAAAAAGGGGACCAAGTGGCCGACGTCGGAGCCGGTTCCGGTTACTTTTCTTTTCGCATGGCCGAACTGGTTCCCGACGGCAAAGTTTTTGCGGTGGACATTTCCCCCCAGATGCTAGGAATCGTGAGAGCCAAGATGGCCAGCAAAAAGGTCACCAACGTGGAACCGGTTCTCAGCACGATCAAGGACATCAAATTGCCCCCAGATTCGATCGATTGCGTGCTTATTGTCGATGCCTACCACGAGTTTTCTCACCCCCGCGAAATGGCTCAGTCGATTTTCAACGCTCTTCGCGAAAAAGGCCGATTGATTCTCATAGAATACCGACTGGAGGACCCAAGCGTTCCGATCAAGTTGCTGCACAAAATGACGCAGAAACAAGCGATCGAGGAAATCTCACAAGTCGGCTTGGTTTGGAAGAAGACCCTCGACGTCCTGCCCCAACAGCATTTCATGATTTTCGAAAAACCGGGTGCCGAAAAAGAACCTTCCAAGTAAAATGAAGCTTTTGCCGAAGCTTGGGAACGTCCTCTTTGGAATACCGACACTCGTTTTTCTCTTCTGCCTGCCTCCCGTCCTCTCCGACAATTGGAACCGGTTCCGCGGACCGGACGGGGCAGGAGCTTTGAATACAGGGGAGTTCCCGACCTCTTGGACTGAAAAGGACTACGCATGGTCCTGCAAACTTCCCGGCGTGGGTCATTCGTCCCCCGTACTATGGGGCGACAAGCTGTTCACGACCTGCGCAAGCGAGTCTACCGGCGAACAATTCGTTTTGTGCTTGGATGCCAAGTCGGGCAAAAAGCTTTGGCAAAAAAACTTTCCTTCCAAGGTTTACCCGCACCACAAATTCAACAGTTTTGCATCCGCCACTCCCTGTGTCGACTCCGAGTACGTCTTCGTATCCTGGACCACCAAGGAATCGAACGACCTTCTTTGCCTGGACCATAATGGCGCCCTTGTTTGGCGCAGGGATTTCGGGAGATATCAAACCCAGCACGGGAACGGATTTTCCCCCGTCGTGGAAGGCGAAGTCGTGGTCGTCACCCACGACCATGAGGTAGAATCCTCCATTCTGTGCTTGGATCGCAAAACGGGACAGACCCTATGGAAAACGGATCGCGACGGGTCCAAGCCCTCATCATCCACTCCCCTAGCCTACCAGTCTGGAACCGCGGGAAAGCTGCAATTCGTCAGCAACTCGAAATC
>JAYOII010000330.1:0-3874 GCA_038118685.1 Opitutia bacterium | reverse complement strand
GGTGAATGGAACTCATTTTTAGTTCGGGCGCTCGATGATCGCTATCAGACCTTTGTCAATGAGGTTCCGATCACGGATTTCGAATTCGATGGTGTATCGGGGGCCGGGCATATCGGCCTACAGGTTCATGGCGTGAAGAAGCCGGAACTTGTAGGCAAGAAAGTCAGGTTTAGAAATATTTACCTTAAGAAACTTGTTTCGAAACAAAAAAGGGAAGAAACTCAGGAGATCATTGAAGAAGCAAGTGCGGGTCGGATAAAGAAAGGCCCCCTTCCCCACCCTCCCTTTCCGTATTTGGACACGTCCAAGGGAAGAACCGGTTACGAACTGGCCGATGAGGAAACCAACACCTACCGGATGTACGACTTTTACAAGCGTCAGGGGATGCACCATTTGAAAAAAGATCAAGAGCTTGATTTGTTGCCTGCCTATCCTGACCTGGACGGCGGGACTTACGGTCACTGGGGAAACTATAACAAGAATGGCTACAAGGATCTTCGTTGGAATGACATGGATTACGGACCTGCATTGGCGGCGACCTACTCGATCGACAAGAAGCAAAAGGTCGGCGGCATGTTGAGTATCCTGTTGCAGAGTGGCCACACCGTTACTTTCGACCGGGAAAAAGGTAGCTACTTCAACGCCTGGGAAGGCCGGCCCTACTTCAATCCCCATCGCTGGGGATTCATTCATGGAGTGGCCGTGCCCGAAGGGACTCAGGCAACCGATCTGCGCCCCTGGTTTGGACCGCTTCGCCAAAAAGGTCAAACGATGAAGCGCTACCTTGGGCATTACGTCTACGGCAAGCGCGTCATTGCTCACTACGGAATTGGAGACACCCTCTTTTTCGACCATGTGTCTCGCATGGAGAACGGCTGCTACACGCGGACCATTCAAGCTACCCAAGCCGGCGCCGCTCAGCTTCCATTCGACTTGAGCAATCACAAAGACTGGGAGATCAAATCCCAAGGCGACGTATTGATGGCGGTCAAGAGCGACAAAGCGATTGTCGTTGCGGCGAAGGCTTTCACGAATGGCAAAGGCAGTTTGCTGAAGCCCTCCCTTGAAAAAGGAATTTGGTCGGGCTCGGCGAGCGCAACCGCTTTCAAGCTCTATTGCTGGGAAGGGGCTCCCGCCGAAGCGGATGCGATAGCTTCTGCCATTAAGGCGGATGAAAGTATCGCCCCGTTGCAGGATTGGGTCGAAGGCGGCCCCTCGAGTTGGCCCGAGCTACTCAACCAAAAGGTAAACATATCGAAGAAGGACCGACCCTATGTCGTCGACCGTATTGGCGTGCCGCTCGAGAACCCATGGGGCTCCATGATGATGTTCAGCGGGATTGATTTCGCGAAGGACGGAGCTGCTTACCTCGCCACGCTGATGGGCGACGTTTGGAAAGTCACGGGCTTGAAGGACGGCATGAAGAAAGTCGTCTGGAAACGTTTTGCGACCGGGCTCAACCAGCCTTTCGGCATTCGTTTGGTTGACGGTCTTCCCTACGTGTTGACGCGCAACAGCATAGTCTGTCTGCAAGACTTGAATTCGGATGGCGAAGCGGACTACTACCAAGACTATCACAATGGCTTTGCTTATGCGCCGACCGCCCACACGCATAGCTTTGGATTGCACCTGGACAAGGACAAGAGCTTTTACTACGTCATCGGCAATTCGGCCTTCAAGAAGCCGTGGAATGAACCCGCTCGTCTGCTCGCCAGCGGCTTGCGCAATGCCATGGCAGTGGGTGCAAGCAAGGATGGAATCTTCCTTGTCGGTCCGCAGGAAGGGGTCTGGACGCCTTCTTCCGCCGTATTGGAGATACAGCAGGGCGATTATTATGGCATGGGGCCCAACCCCTTGAAACGCGGCGGCGGAGAGGAAGCTGAGAAAAAAATAACGCCCGCCATGGCCTACCTTCCGAGGGGTATTGACAACTCGACCGGTGGTTTCGAGTTTCCCTCGTCGGATCGCTTTGGCCCGCTGAGCGGAAAAATCGTTGGGCTGAGTTACGGTTTCGGAAGCTGGTATCAAATCCTGAGAAACGACGGGTATGCGGATTATGACCGGGCTCAGGGAACCATCGTTCCTCTGGCCGGCGAATTCAGGGCCGGAGGGATGAGAGGGGCGATCAACCCGAAGGATGGAATGTTTTACGCGGTCGGATCGGATGGTTGGGGCAACTACGCTTTGGAAGACGGATCGCTCGACCGCATTCGCTACACAGGCAAGTCTTTGCCCATGCTTGAAAACGTCCATGGCTATGAAAACGGGATCGAACTGAAATTCAGTTCGAAATTGAAAGGTCAGGCCCCTTCGGGTGCCCAAAACTATTTTGTTCAGCAATGGAATTACGAATATTCCCCCGCTTACGGTTCTTTGGAATATTCAGTCAAGCGTCCCTCGCAGGAAGGGCACGACCGTGTCCGGGTGAAGAGTGCAAAAATCCTTCCGGGTCAAAAATCAGTATTTTTGGAGATCCCCGACCTTCTGCCTGCCATGCAAACTCATATCTACACTGACTTGGAAACTGAGCAAGGTCCGCTTGAGGTGAACGCTTTCGCCACGCTTGTTCACTTGGACAAGGCGAAGCCCGGATTCGCAAAACCCGTGCCGGCCCTCAAGTCGCGCATGGCTTCGCTTCGGATAAGAGGAACCAAAACGGAAAACGAAAGAGTAGCCGGAAATGCGGCCAATACTCCCAAGGGTCGGATTCGGGCGGGAGAAAACCTGTTCAAGATGTTCTGCATCGGATGTCACGGACCGGAAGGCAAGGGATTGCCGAGCATCGCCCCTACCCTTCACTCCGATTGGGTCGCCGGTGACCGGGAGACTTTGGTCAAAGTATTGCTGAAGGGCCTAGGCGGTGAGATCGAAGTGAATGGCGAAGTTCAAAATTACGAAGCCGCCATGCCCGGATTCGGGCCTGCGCTCGGGGATGATGAAATAGCATCCATTTTAAGTTACATTCGTTCGGCATGGACGGATGCTCCTGCAGACGTCACCAGTGCCTTTGTAAGAAAAATAAGGGGTGCGGAAAAAGGGAAGACTGGACCCTATGAGGCACAGCAGTTGTGGGAGCAGGTAGCTCCACGCTAATTGCGATGATGGTGTTTATCGATGCTCCTGTTACCCGAGAATAAAACAAATACATACAAGTCTATTCAACAGACAACATGGACCTCGATAAGATTTTCTACCTACTCACCTCGTTTCTCCTCACGCTTGATGTCACTTTTGCCGAGCAACGGCCCAATGTCATTTTCCTGATGGTCGACGATCTTGGCTGGAGTGACTTCGGTTGCTACGGATCGGATTATTACGAAACGCCGAACATCGACAAGCTGGCCGCTTCAGGCATGAAGTTTACCAATGGCTACGCGGCCTGCACGGTGTGCTCGCCGACAAGAGCATCTTTGATGACCGGGAAGTACACTCCGAAACACGGAGTGACCAATTACATCAGTGGCAAGACGATGTGGCTTCGTCATGAAGAAACCACGATCGCCGAGGCCGTCAAAAAAGCCGGCTATCGAACGGCTCATGTTGGAAAATGGCACCTCGCACCACGCAACCGGAAGGACTACAAGGACTTTTACCCGACCCATCACGGATTTGATCTGAATATTGGCGGCGGTGAATGGGGAGAGCCGGCGACCTATTTCCATCCCTACCAAGGAAGAAAATCGGTCGAGAATATGCCTCCTGGCGGCAAAGAGGGTGACTTTCTGACCGATCGACTCACCGATGAAACTCTCAAGATTATCGATGACTGGAAGGAGGATCCTTTCTTTCTCCATTTCGCCTACTACGCGGTTCATACACCGATTATGGGGAAGCCGGAATTGGTCGAATACTTCAAGAACAAGCCAGCGGGCAA
>JAYOII010000329.1:0-3877 GCA_038118685.1 Opitutia bacterium | reverse complement strand
GCGGTGATGTAGGCTGCCGTTGAAATCGCACCTTCGAAGTATCCGTTCGCGATGTGCAGGATCGGTACGAAAATAATCGCCTGGGCAACTACGAAAGCCCGAGGCCGAAGTACTGAGCCCCTTCGGACGTCTGGGAATGAGCGAATCTATCCGCAACGTAACTTACCCCCATGAAAAGTCCTAGAACGATCAACCAGGAATATTGACTTCCAAGCAACGTACTGGTGATCGCAAGGTCTAAATCTGACTTGAAGATTAAAACCTCAAGCAAGGCAAAGGCGGCGATAGCCCCCGCAACATGAAGGTAAGTGCGACGAATAAAACCGGTGCGTTCGGCAAGCGAGCTATCCGCGGCGGATTGTAGGCTGTAAACTTGTTCTCTCATGACTTTTTATGTGAGTAGTGGTTAAAATTGATCCATCCAATTTCATCAAGTAACAAAAAATCGTGAAATCTTCAAGTTCAAGAAGAGAAAAAAGGCTCGAAACTTATTCCTTTAAAACCATGTCTATGCACATCACCGCGGCCAAAATCAATGGTCGAATCTCGCTGTCCTGCGGAACTTGTTCGGCAATTTCCAGCACGTAGTTGTCGGCTGAGGTAAAGAGCTCCTTTCCCATTCCAGCCCATTTCTTGGTCACGTGAGCGAACTCGATTCCGTCATCGGTTATGAACTTGAAGTCCCACCCTGTCCATTTGCCCTTCAGGGTACAAACGGGATTCTCATGAGCATCCATCAAAGTGAACTTCCCTCCGAGGGAAAAAAACTTTTGCTTGAAGCCACCGATCCTCTCGTCTTTCTCATTGAATACACATACCTTTGAGAGAAAAAAGGACACCCCCCGCTTGACTCGAACCACGGGTTCCCCTTGTGGTGTCTTGATCTCGACGTCGAAGGGAGTCATGCGCTTGTAATCGGTGAAACGCAGAATTTTGGTAAAAAAGCCTAATTTTTCCTCCCTGCAGTGGAGAATCGTTTGGCCGTTGGCAGGATCCAAAACATCGTAATTGTTGGCGGCTTTCAAAAACCCGACGTGCTCCTTTACGAAAAAGGCGTTTTGGTTGAGAATTGGATTCATGCCCAATTCTTTGTCTTCGAAATCAAATTAAACAACACCAAAAAAACAGCCCCAAACCGGGACCGGCCCCGATGCGGAACTTGGCTTACCGAAAAACTTCGCCTCTGCGAAGGGAACGGGCAAAGGAAACCAGCAACTGAACGACCGCCTCAAGGTCATTCAAGTCAATCACTTCGCTCGGAGTATGCATATACCTCAAGGGGATTCCGACCAACCCAGTGGGAACACCGTCCCTGGCAATTTGAATCGCCCGGGCATCGGTGCCCGTGGGACGCGGATCGGCTTCGATCTGGACGGGCATGCCTTCCTTTTGAGCACAATCCATCAGGCGGTCGAATACGGCCGGATGGACGTTCGGACCTCGGGTAAGAATAGGCCCCCCCCCTAGCGTAAAAGCCCCGTACTTTCGATGATCTGCGTCCGGATGATCCGTGGCATGACTGACGTCCACTGCCAAGGCGACGTCCGGGTTTGCCAAATGGGCCGAAGTAATCGCTCCCCTCGTTCCGATTTCTTCCTGAGAGGTCGATACGGCGACCACTTTGCAACTTGGCTTGCGGCCCTTGGCCAAACGAAGAAGAGCCTCGTTTACCGTGTAGGCTCCGGTTTTGTCGTCAAAAGCACGGGAAACGGCGAGAGGACCGTGAAGTTTCTCGAAGCCATGGTCATAAACCGCCGCGTCCCCGATGGTAACCCTCGAAAGCGCTTCCTTTTTGTCTTTGGCCCCTATGTCGATCCACATTTGATGCATCTCGGGAACTTTCCTTCTGTCTTCGGGGGTCATGAGATGAATGGCCCGTTTTCCGGTTACACCCCGGATGATTCCCTTGCGCGTCATGATATCCACCCGGCGGCCTGAGATCATTGCTCGGTCATGTCCCCCGATTGCATCAAAGTAGAGAAAGCCCTTGTCGCTGACGTGCTTGATGATCAGGCCAAGCTCGTCAATATGACCGGCGAGCATGAGAGTGGGCGAACCTTTTGTCCCCAAGGTCGCATGACAACTGCCCAAGGCATCCACCTCAAAGGAATCGGCGACGCGAGCCATCCGTTTGCGAACGACCTCCCTTGCCTCGTCCTCATAACCCGAGGGAGACCGAGCCTGAAGAAGCTCCTTGAGAAAAGCAGGGGCTACGGGGTTGCGCCGAGCCGTTGTGGATTTTGTTTTCTTTGGCATAATTGACTTTTACCCCTCTTGAACGAAGAAACAAACGATGACGAGTCAAAATAAACTTTTTTTGAATCGCGATAACGGAAAAATACATTATCCACACTCAACATGACCATTTACCCCGCCATCGATTTGCGCAACGGACGATGCGTTCGGCTTTTTCAGGGAAAAGCCGATCAGGAAACCGTATACTATCAAAACCCGGCCGACCCCGCCCGCAGTTGGAAGAATTCCGGCGCCGACCATTTGCATGTGGTCGATTTGGACGGAGCCTTTGCCGGTGCGTCCGCCAACCTCGATGCCGTTCGCTCGATTCTTCAGGTCGAGGGACTCAAGGTTCAGTTAGGTGGAGGAATGAGAGACGAAACGGCCATCGAAAAAGCATTGGACTTGGGACTGAGCAGGGTGATAATAGGAACGCGTGCCTGCGAGGAACCGGAATGGATCGGCTCAGTCTTGGAAAAATTCGGGGCTGAAAAAATTGTCGTCGGAATTGACGCAAAAGACGGGTTGGTCGCCACCAAAGGCTGGGTCGAAACGACTGAAACCGAAGCCGTGGAATTGGCGAAAAACCTACAATCCATGGGACTGCGTTGGATTATTCACACGGACGTGGCTACCGATGGAGCAATGAAAGGACCAAACCTCGAAGCCCAAAAAAAAATGGCCGATGCCGTCCCCGAATGCCAAGTGATTGCATCCGGGGGCGTGACCAGAGAAAACGACGTCGACGACCTCAGATCGCTGTCAACCGATCATCCGAACCTCGAGGGAGTCATCATAGGCAAAGCCTTGTACGAAGGAACGGTCCACCTGCAAAACCTTTGCTCGGGTCAGTGAACCGAGAAGGAGCATCACCACTTTTTGCAGGTCGATTTCCATACCCTCTCGACAAATAGAACTTGCAAAGAGGAAGAGAGAACTTTTGATTCAATTAATCTGTTTTTAATCATCCCCACCCTATTATTTGCGAAACCATGACAAAAATATCCTTTGACGTCGATTTTAGCGAAGACCCTGAGAAGATTCTCAAGCAAATCCAAGACCGGGCGAAAGCCGAAGTTGAAAAGCGCGAGAACAAGGACAAAGTTTCCGGTTACCTGTCCAAACTTCATGAAAAAGTGAACGAGGATATCGGTACCGGCTACAAGAGCACGACCGACTTGATCAAAGCCCTCACCCCTTTCGCCTCGCCGGCTCTCAAGGACAAACTGTCTTCCACTTCCGCCTCCGGCCGTCGCAAGACCGTCACCATGAACAAGGCGACTTTCGACAAGATCAAGGAATTGCTCGCCGAACCCAACCCGAACAAAGCGGCCATCGGGCGCGAAACCGGCGTTAGCGTTGTACAGGTCCGCAAAGTTGCTTCCGGTGGTTACGACGAAAAATTCGCAGGGGATGCCGTTGGCGCTGCAACCGAAAAGGAGTCATCCGCTCCCTCCATCGCAGAGAACGAAAAACCTTCCGATTTGCCCGCACCCCCTTCTTTCGAAGACGACGAGCCTCCCGCTCCACCGGCTCCCCCTACGCCTCCTTTGATGGAGAATGACGAGCCTCCTGCTCCTCCCGCTCCGGCTGAAGATTTGCCCGCACCCCCTTCTTTCGAAGACGACGAGCCTCCCGCTCC
>JAYOII010000328.1:0-3878 GCA_038118685.1 Opitutia bacterium | reverse complement strand
GATCCCATGCTTGGGAATCCCGGCAGGATCTGTCCGGTATTCATCATGAAGTTGCCCGGGCCGTGCAGGGCGGTTTTGCTCTGCATGGAATAGATGAAAGCCATGTCGTCGACACAGGTGGCAAGCTTGGGAAGCAAGTCGCTCATCCAGATGCCGGACTGTCCGTGTCTTCTGAATTTCCAAAAACTCGGTTGGCAGTTTCCGGGTTTGGATGCAAAGAATTGCAGTTTACCATCCGGGTCAAAGGGGGTGCCGGCACGCCTTTCAAGTTCGGGCTTGTAATCGAAGGTGTCGACGTGACTCAGTCCTCCCGAGCAAAAGATCTGAATCACCCGCTTGGCTCGGGCAGGGAAATGAGTGCCGGAGACTGGAGCGGGTGATGCGCAAAGCATCGAAGATAGAGCGAGCCCGCCAAATCCACCCGCCGCTTTATGGAGGAAGCTTCTTCGAGAAGGAGATAATGGTTTATTAAAATTGGACATAGCGTAATTGATTCATCGTATCTTCCAATATCTCCGCTACAAGATTTTAGCATAAACTTATGCGTATATTTTCTGTTGATTTGCGACAGCAGCAAAATGTCATTCAGCAGTAAATTATCCTTTACCGAATCATCGAAACCAATCTTGCTTGTTGATAGCGTCAGTCTCTCATCCGTTATCTATTCTGAATCCTGCAAATTATGAATAAATCAGCCCTTTTCCTTGTTTTTATTATTCAAGTTGGAATTTTTTGTACCCATGGTGCTGAAATTAATGTGCCGAAAGATTGTAAATCCATCGGCCAAGCCCTTGAGCAAGCCAAAGAGGGAGATTCAGTCGTTGTATCTCCCGGTACCTATTTCGAGCGAATTAAAATCCCGAATGGAGTGACCCTCCGAAGCGCCGGAAATGATGAAAAGGGTAAGATCGGATTAAAACGCGCGGAACTGGTAATTCTGGATGGCAAGGGAGAATCCCACGAGAATCCGGGAATCGAATTGGGAGAGGGCTCCGTAGTCGATGGAATAACCGTTACGGGTATGGGCAAATATGATGACGATTCATGGAATAAACATTTTCAAACCAAGGGTAGGGACCAGTCCTACGATCGAATCGGAGGCTACAATGCTCCGGCGATTGGAGCAGACAGTGTGAACGCCGTCATCCTTAACTGCATTGTTCATCATAACGGAAATACGGGTATCGCCGCCGCCGGCAGAGAGGCACCGGCCGTGGTTAAGGTTAAAGGAAATACTTGTTTTCGCAACATGGGAGGCGGCATAGGTTACATGGCGGGTTCTCGGGGAGAAGTTGTGGGAAATCACTGTTATGAAAATTTCTATGCGGGCATTGGAATGGAAGGCGGACACCCCTTGATTTTATCGAACCATTGCCACGATAACATCCGGGCGGGAATAGGAATCAGTGAGGGAGCATGTCCTGTTGTTCGGAAAAATCACTGTCATAACAACCGCAGGGCGGGAATCGGAGTACGAACCGGATATGAGACACGACCAGTGATCATTGACAATGACTGCCATGACAACGCAATGACGGGCATTGGGGTGAGTGATGAAGCTTATGCTATCATCAGGGGGAATCGTTGTTACCGAAATGCGTTGACCGGCATTGGGCTGCAAACGGGTGCATCCGCTTTGATCATCGGAAATGAATGCTATGAAAACAAAGCGGCCGGCATAGGTCATCGGGAAGTGGGGGAGACATTTGTCATGGATAATCACATCCATCATAATGGCGCTTCCGGGTTGGGGTTTGATGCGACATCCGCCGATTCGGTTTCGAAATGCGTGGGGAATCGAATTCATGACAATGCTTTGGTTGGGGTGGGTATACGAAAGGGATGGAACGTAAAGTTGGTAGGAAACGAAATTTCAAGGTCCGGTGGCATGCCTCCGTTGATTATGGTTTTCGAAGGATCCCGAGCTGAATTTACCGACAATCAACTTAACGGAGGAGGGGTGGCGAGTATTCGATGCGCCGGAACCGTGCTGGCTGAAGGAAACGTCATCAAACCGGATCCTGGCAGCAAAGGCGGAAGAGGGCCATCTTCCGCTATCTGGGCTTTGCCCGGAGCGGAAGTTGTTGCCCATGGAAATGAATTTCTCGGTTGGCGGAAGGCCTTGCTTGCTTCAGGGGCCAAGGTGATCGCTTCGCAAAATCGGGGTTACGCTTTGAATGCGAATCCTTTCCAAATCGATAAACCCGTTTCCGGATCCCGTATCGCCAATAATCAAATTGGAGATTCAGCTTCAAAATAAATTTATACAATAATCGATAAGCTTTCTTCTATGCGATTTCGTACGGGAGGGCAGACAGGTGTGGATCGGGCAGTTCTTGATTTCTGCCACGAAAAGCAGATGGAGGTTATAGGTTGGTGTCCTGAACAAAGAAAAGCGGAGGATGGCAAAATACCCGACCGTTATCCATTGGTTGAATTGAAGGACGCGGGGTATGATGAGAGAACCGAAGCGAATGTCCTTGATAGCGATGCAACCCTGATCCTTCATCTGGGGGAAATTTCCGGAGGCACGAAGTTTACCGTTTCCTGTTGCGCCAAATTCAGCAAGCCTTCTCTTTTAATGGATTTGAGAGAAGAAAACTTACAGGCCCAAGTGGAAGAGCTCGTCCAATTCATTGAAGACAAAGAAATCAAAGACTTGAACGTAGCCGGTCCACGGGCGAGCGAAGAGAGCGAGGCGTATGAGAAAACCCAATTCTTTTTTCAGTCCTTTTGGGGTGCATTAAAAAAAAGAAAATGAAAATCTTTTGCATCCACGGAAATTTTCAAACCAGTGCGGTATGGCAATTCCTTGAAGATAGACTGAAAGCGGAGATCTCTGAGGTAGACATGGTTTGCGAAGACTTGTATGCAAAGCAATTCGAAGGCTTTGATGGTTGGACCGAAGACTTTTGCAACCGGGTCGAATCGGAAGGGAATGGAGAGAAATCCATTTTGCTTGGATATTCATTGGGTGGCCGTTTGGCCTTGCATGCATGCGTTCGCCGACCTGATCTTTGGAAAGCGGTCGTTGTAGCGGGAGCTGATCCGGGACTGGAAACCGAAGAAGATAAAAGATTTCAATTAGAGAGAGACCGAAATTGGGCGGGAAGGTTGACAAACGAACCCTTGGGAAAGTTGGCGAGCGAGTGGGATGAACAGCCTGTGTTTGGCGGGCTCAAAAATCAGGCTCCTCGGAATCTGGGTGATATGGACGCGAGTAAACTTAGTCGACAGTTTGAGATTTTTTCCAAGGGCCTTCAGCACAACCTGCTCCCCAAATTAGCCGAACTGAAGAGCCCGCCGGTTTTGTTCTTATCCGGGGAGAAGGATAAGAGGTATCAAGGCATCGGTGAGAAATTAGCGAAATCGTCTTCTGCTATTAATGCCCAAGTAATCGCAGATGCAGGACATCGTGTGCCCTGGGAAAACCCGGAAACCTTTGTCCAAGTTTTGATTGATTTTGCCTTTGGTTGAATTCTTCCCCCTTATGCAAGTAACGATATGAAAACATCAACGAAACTTCTCATCTCGGGTGCCGTGATTATTTCTCTAAGTCTGATCGTTTTCGGAGCCGATGCTTTTCTAAATCTCCTTGTTTTCTATCAAAATTTTGAGAGTCCCAGTACGAGCGAGATGGCAGAAGGCATAAGTGATTCCATAGGATCTGCGTTGTTTGGTGTCGCAGGGGGGTTCTTGGGTGTATGTGTCTTCCTGAGTGGGTTTATCAGTATCTTTTTCGAAAAGCGTAACCCAATTGACGGAGATGCTTCCAAAAGAAGACGGTTCACAGAATATTGATGAAAAAGCGGATGATCATGATCATCCATTTTCCAAATACTCTTAAAATTACCTTTTTCTAAGTAATATTTCTACGA
>JAYOII010000327.1:0-3880 GCA_038118685.1 Opitutia bacterium | reverse complement strand
ATGGTGGGCAAGCAAGGCTGTTTCCCAACCGAATTCGGTGATTTCTTTTTTCTCTCTCTCTGAAAAGTTTTGAGAGTCGATGGCCAATTGTACCCCCACCCAATTAGCGTTGCGTAGGATTTTGAAGGGCGGGGCTTCGTTTCCGCCCTGGACCAACATGGGTGCGAGAACTTTGGTCAACTCCTCCGCTATCCATCCCAGTCCATCCACAAGGACGGCCCCTTTCAACTCCGGAATTTTCAATTCTTTGGGGGCGCCGGGGCTAGGGAAATGGACCATCTTGGTCGGGTCGGCGTCGATGATGACGGTGAGCTTGGTGTCCAGGTCGGCCATGACTTTTTCCATGGTGAAGGTGATGGGAGGCGGCATGGGTTGCTTGAGAGCCATTTGGACCATGGCCTTTCCTTGTTCCCCCATCACTACGCCGGCTCCTTCCAGGACCGATTCGTATAGCGTCTTGAAGTTGAGGTCCTGCTCGATTACGAAATCCGAACCGGCCGGTGCCAAGTTGAGGACTTGAAAAGGTTTCGAGTCTCCGCCCATCAACTGGAGAAGCCCCCGGCGTCCATCCGGGGTATGGACGTAGGTCTTGTTGCGGAAGCCGTCCTCGGTTCTGACTGAGCTAAAGCCGATGGCCGACACGGCGTCGAGTCCCGTAACTCGGAGCAGGGCGGGTACGTTGACCGCCGGGACGTCTGGCTCGATCTTTCGCATCTCGTCCATCATGGAATTCACGTAGCCACCGATTGCGGTGAGGTCCCCATCCACGCTAACGTAGGCATGCACGACCCCTCCCGGATCGAGTTGGCCGGTGACTGCCTGAAAGCGCGCGGCATCGGCCGCCGGGTCGGGCAGAGGTTGGTCGGGTAGGGTTATTCCTACGGGTGGAGCCCCTAGAAGGGAGATGAGGACGAGCCAAAGTTCGGAGTAGCTTGCATTCATGGGCTTATGGAGTTTTTGAGTTTGATGGATACGATGGTTCTGAAAATAGAGCTTGTGGGCAAGATTACGAACACGAAGGTTCGCTTAATTGCGTTTATTTACCATTTTTATGCGACAAGCTCATCGGGTCAATTGCTTGATCGCTTACTTTGAGTTCTTTGTCTTTGGGAGGATAGTGATTCCGTTGGGCATGAAGGGATGGTAGGTCTTGGATTTCTCGTTGTATAGCAAGTAGGCTTTGACTTCGTCGCCCTTGCCAGGGACCGGTTGGTGCCCTTGGGGACCGGGAAGGGGAGGGAAGCGGGTGGAGGGTTGCCAGGCTTCGAAGGTCAATTCCTCGCCTTGCTTGAGTCCCTTGCCTTTTTTCAAGGCCTCGACTTTCACGGTGATCTTGAATATCCGGTCGCGGGCGACAAGCAGACCTCGCTCGACTTTTGATTTTTGAGTTTTTGAGCTCAGGGCGATGACTTGGCCCTCAACGACATACGCCGCCTCCTCCATCATTTCTTCTTGAAGATAGGGGGCTACGGCAGCTGATAGATCGAAGGTAGTCAAGGCCACAAGCCCAGCGAGAAAAATTGAGAACCAAATCCTGGAACAATTTTTCATAAACTTGGAGAGGGTGAACCGGGATTAAGGGATCGCCTGAAACATTTGCTTGATGTTGGGCTTCCCGCCAATGAGTTCCACCTGCAGGTCGAAGAAACCCGAGCCGGTTCCGCCTTTGTGAGGGAACCCAACGGAGATGGCATCGCCCCGCTTGTTTATCCTATTGGGCTTCTCCCAATCGACTTGATCCAAGAGTTTGTCGTTGATCCTCGGTCCGGGGACGTAGGTGAACTTTCCCTCGATAAAGTGACCAAGCAGCGCTTCGGCCTCTTTATAACTTAGACCCTGGACGGATCCACAACGGTAGCTTGTCTCGCCAATCCAAAGAAGAGTCTGTTTTCTGGAGTATGGCTTGCCGGCCCAGAACTCACCCATCTGGATTTCACCTTTTGCGGGTTTTGCCCCGGGATGAAACCACTTCTTATACTTTACGTTCAACACTTGGTAGGAGATCTCGCGATCCTTGGCGCTCTCGGCACCCTGCACGCTGATGCCACGGTCAGAGGATGGATAGAGATTGTAGGTCTTGATCTTCACGACCTTGGTGATTCCCTGTTTCCTGGCAAGCGCGAGAACGGTCTTCTCCTCTTCGGCAGTCAATTGGGCCCGTGGAACGTATTCCCGCTCGATTCCACCGGATTTTGTCAAAAGCGCTCGGTCTTCTTGTTTCTCTTCGGCTGCGCCGGGAAGCGGTATGGCCCTTGATTGTTCAATGAAGGAAAGGGAAAGCACAAGGAGGAAAAGGGGACGGCACTCGATCATGAGGAGGGTTACTTTGAGGGTTTCGGCTTTGGATTAGATATAAAGTCAATATGTATGCGGACGCCATTGAGGTAAACCTTGATTTCATCTCTGCCGGAAATGGATACCATGAAGTCACCCTTTTTCTCCTCCGGATGAGCAAGGCTGAAACGAAACTGATACTTGCTGTCCAACCGAACCTTGCAGGTTTGGCTTCGGATTGCGGGCACCGCTGATCCATGGCGGATCCATTCGACCTTGTAGTCATTGTTTCCATTCAGTCCCTTGAGCAAGGTAAAGGACTGTCCGGCAAAGGCATCCTCCACGTAAATCTGTTTTCCAATCAAGGAATCGACGGTGGGCCGATCGTCGGCATGGATCCATGCGGTCAGGGTTATGAAGATCGTTCCAAATAGAAGCGCTTTCATGTCTTTTGACTCTTGGAACCGTTCTCCTGTCCTTCCTTTGTTTTACTCCAAATCTTCTTCAAGTCGCTTTATCAGCTCTTGCGCTTCTTGAATCGTTTCTGGAGTTGTTCCTTTGTTCTCGGGAGTCACCAAGGTTTCAACGTCACCCTCTCGTTGATCGAGCATTGCATCGACGGTTTGCGCCGCGGAGAACACACCGACACCAAGCAGTACCGGACCTGCCGCTCCCATGAGGATTTTTGACTTGTGAGAATAAGCGGAATTTCCAACCGAAAGAAGGCCATCTTCAGTCGGGGTTGTGACCATCGCTTCACCAAGAGCACCTTCCGGAAGAAAAAAATCGAGCATGGAAAGTGCCGCAAAACGATCATCCTCTTGTGGGGTTCCGGACTCAATGGCTTCTTTGATAAAATTTCTCAGTTCAGTCATCAGAACAGGCGATAAATATGAGAGGGCAGTACCTTGCTTCGGAAGTCCTTTGGTTTTGGCAAGGAAAACAGGGTCTGACGCAAGCTTTGGCTTTTTGGAAAAAAGGCCTGCCGCAAACTCTTTACTGGAAGAGATAATCAATTTTCCACTTGGGCGATGATGGGCAATCATGGCGTTCTCCAATCCAAACTGCCTGATTTCCTTACGCTCTTTTTCAGAAAGACTTTCAGATTTGATCGAGAGCTTCAAGCCTTCCCATTTTGCATTATCCATCACTTCGAAAGGAGGTCCTTTTTTTTCGCTTTTGGTCTGTTCGGTCTCAAACATTGTTATCAGATTCCCCGCTAACCAGCCTATGTGATCAATCAAAACAGCACCATGAATCGAAGGCATACTCAGATCATTTCCTTCCAGTTCAACCGAAAGCATCTTCGAAGGATCGCCATCAACAATGACCATGATATTGGTGTCCAAATCATTCATTAGCTTTTCCCCGGTAAAAGCGAAGGGAGGCGGCATGGGTTGCTTCATCATGCCATCCAACATCAGTTTCATCATCATGCCCTGAGGCCCCAGAGGCATCTTTCCCTGCTCCGGTGAACCGCCCAGTGCTCCCAACACGACTTCATTGTAAAAAGTCTTCAGTTTTACCTCCTGTTGGACAACAAAATCGGTTCCCGAAGGAGCAAGCTGGAGAACTTCAAATTCCTTTGCCTCATCGCCAAACATGG
>JAYOII010000326.1:0-3889 GCA_038118685.1 Opitutia bacterium | reverse complement strand
ACCTTGGATCCTTCGGTTTCGTCTCCCGCAACTTGGCCGGCCTTTGCTATAGTTGGTTCCCGGACTTCCCGTGCGTCCGAGGGGAGAAGGAAATAAACCAAGCTCATCAAAAGAGTGCCGTAGGACATTCCCAAGTTAAGCCAAGGCACCGGTCCCACTCCGTGTTTTCTTTTCCTTTTCTCCTCAAAAAAAGCCAGGTGGGCAAGAATTCCGACGCCCAACACAGCCAAGACCAGTACGATGGCCAAGAGCATTTTTTTTGCGAAGAGCAAGTTGCCCAATATCGCAAGAACCAAGGTCGCCGAAAAAACAAGGGAGAGCACGGTTTTGGTGTTCATACCATACTCTCCCTTATTTTAAATTTTGATTCCCTTTTCAATCAGGAAGGCAAGGGAAACGCGTTTGTATTTTGAAATCAATCGGCCGCCAAAAATTTGCTTTTGCAACCCTTGCAGCAAAAAGCAACGGTTTGGCCTCTTGAATTCGTTGCGGTGATCGAAGGATTGGCTTTGCGGCCAGGTTTGATCGGACACATTGGATTCAAAGAAGATGCACTCGACGAGGATGAACCGCCGCTTACTTTTGCGTTGTGTTTGCCATCCGTTTGACTTCCGCCATAACGACCGAGATCAAGACCAACCTTGCGGGAGGCTTCCATGATGAGGTTCATGTAGTAAGCCGGATCACCTTCCGAATTGACATGGTATTCGTCGCTGAAAACAATGCCGTCTCGGTTACGAATATGAGCCGCATTTTCCTGCCAGTAGTACTGTTTCAGATTTTGGCCGGGTTTGCCCAAATAACCTTCTCCTTGCCAAGCGTTTTCAACGAATTCCTTGAAGGACTTGGCAAAGGTTTTGCCACGATCCACTTGGAACATGATTCCCCGGTAAAGTCCTCCGTAACCGTTCAAACCGTTACGTAGGCTTTTCAAGTCGTCCATGTAGTTGTCTTCGGGCTTGCGGTTAAAATTAGGCAGGTGGTAGTCAGGTTGAGCTTCGTCTTGAAACACGAGGGCCAAAACGTTTTCCTTCTTAGCCGCTTGAGCAAAGAACTTGAGCGTGCGCTCCCCTTGACCATCCACGATCAAAACTCTCTTTTTGTATAAGCTTTCATCGTTAAGGTAGTAGGGCAAGAGACGCTCCTTGAGAAGCGTGTCCTTCATCTCTTCCAATGCCTTGCGCGTACTGAGAATGGATCCACTTCCATCCACGTGCATCATGATGTAAAGGTTGCCGTCTTTGGGCAAGTGATCGAAGTCCCAATCGCGGTCGCCGCGACCGCCGATACCGTCAATACCACCGCGACCATAGCCAGCAATACCGGGACCTGGTTCCCCAACTCCCAATCCAAGTGGGTGAGAAACTCTTCCGGAGACAAGACCCGCAGCCGAACCCGCACCGGCACCCGACACGAGCCCCGCAACACCACCGGCAACTCCGGGGGCGACCGCCAAGGCTGGGCCACCCATTTCACCGGGGTTGCTTTCAGGACTCTTGGGGTTCGTCATGGCGGCAAGTTCTTCACCATCCGTAAAGCCATCGCCATCACTGTCCGAAGATGAAGGATTCAAACCATAAAGCGCTTCAAGGGATGCCGGCACTCCATCGGAATCAGCATCGTCCCCGGGAGCAGGAGTTCCCGGCTTGCTGCGAGGATCAAGAGGGTTTGACATTCCTTTGATTTCGTCTGCGTCCGAGACACCGTCCTTGTCGGTATCATCCGACTTCGGGTTGGTTTTGAAGGAAGGTTCCATCGCATCGGGAACGCCATCGTTGTCCGAATCAGGACCAGCAGGCTTGGCAGGAGCCGACGGAGTGTAAGTGCCTATGCCACCAAGAGCGGGTACGGCCTGGCCATCCATGACGGCTTGCCCGATTCCAGCTCCAAGACCTGCGAATCCAGCGGCGGCTCCGAGGGCGGGACTACCTACCCCTGCTCCCACTCCTTGGGACGGGAAATTGTAAGCATATACCTCGGATCCCTTACCTACGCCAGGAAGAGTCCCTTTTCCAAATCCGTCTCCGTCTTTTCCAAAGTCGCCGACATTACCCAGTTCATCGTCATCGTTGCCCCGGCGGTCGTCGGGAACGAAGTTCCCAATGTCAACACGATCATTGCCACCTCTCTCCAATCCGATATCCTTGCGATCCAAGCGAGCGACCAAATCATCATCGCCTTCTTCGATGACCACCAGGTCTTCGTCCAAGTCGCGCAAGCGGGCGTCGAGCGAAACGACCTCGTCATCGTCATAACGAACTCGGCCACCACGGCCTCCATGACCACCGCGACCGCCATTTCCACCACCGCCGACTCCACCTTCAACACGGCCATCGCCGATATCGAGGCCTGCGTGGCGCAGGTGACGATCATCATTGTCAAGGTAGAGGACGTCGCGGTCAGAATCACCAACGACGGCTCTTATTGGGTCGTCATCGACAATCACTCCGTCGAGCCGGTCGTTGTAGGCAACGGGGTTGGCGTTATGAATGAATCCACCCGCGTTCACCGTCACGAAGCGTTCGCTCGAATGAACTTCTTCCGAATTTGGATCTCTTACGGTGTAGACGACTTTGTAGGTGCCGGGTTGGGTATGATCGACAAAAGACACGGTTTCGACAAAGGGAGTGAAATCTTGATCCTCGATCTTGGCCGTATAACCCGGGTCAACCCATTCCTTTCCGATCGGCCATGCAATGCTGGATCCACCGGATAGGGAAATGACGTCGCTTTCTTGGGGCAAAACGTCGAGACCCGAAACGATTTCACCTTCTTCGACCACTTCGTCATCCGTGACAAGTTCCCCGTCCTCTTCGGACGTCGTTCCGCTACTAAGCACTATGGCAAGCAAAACGCCGAAACCAAGCGCCATGGTATAACCGGCAATCAAGCTGGCCAAGGCCGGAGTCCGGTGCTTTGCATCAAGTTGGTTTTCCTGTTCTTCGGAATCCAAGAGGCTTTCTTCCTCTTCTTCAGTCATCGAATCCGTCTTCTGATCGTTCTTCTCCGTCATTTTCTTGTCCTTCGTTAGGTGTTTGAGTGGAAAGGTTCTTGTATTGATTAAATGCCAAATGGGCCGTCACGATCTGCCCCGCCACGCACAACCACCCGATCAAAAGAAAAACCGGGTTGCGGACAAGGCTTTGGAAAATAATGCCCAAAGCGAGAACCACCACCATGGCGGCTCCAAAAAAAAGCGAAATCAAAAGTTCTTTGGACATTTACTAGATTTAAGTCTAAGCGTTGCGGTTTAACAAGTTAAATCTGTGGTTTCCCGAATGATCTGCGTTTATCCGAAAAGAGTGGTTTTGCGGATAATTCGTCCGAAGGCTCCATAGCGAGCAAAATGGATGGAAGGGAAGTGAAATTCATTTGATATAGTTCTGCCGGAAGTTTCTTTTTTTGGACAAAAAAATGAAAAGTTTCTCAGCAAGACCGCTTTCAACTTTTAAAGAGCCGGTCATACAAGCTCCGAATGCGGGACCAATCGTCACGTCGGGCTAGTTTCACTGTACTTTCCATGGCACGTTGTCTGCCTTGAGCATGAGGGGCAGTTCTGAAATCGGAACCCAATTGTAGTCCAAGTCCCGCAAGACCGCCTCGTCCCTGATTTTGTTGAAAACACCAAAGCTTTCCGAATCCGAGAAGACGAACAAGTTGAGGAAGAAAGACTGACGGACACTGCGTGGAGCGTTTCGAACCGTGGAAAGAAAACCTTCGAGAATCTGTTCGTTCATGGGATCAACCCCCTTGTTTGGATCGACCTCGATCCGGAAACGCTCATCGGCAGTCTGGTTCCATGTCAATCCATCCTCGTTCTCGGCAACTTTTCCAATGCCAAAACGAAGCAGGGGTTACATTTTGCCGTGCGCGACAATGACGGGGAGTG
>JAYOII010000325.1:2511-3908 GCA_038118685.1 Opitutia bacterium | reverse complement strand
CCCAAGCGTCTCCGCGGACTCAGATTTTTCCTCGGGTATCGAAGGGGCTCTGGATTTTGCTTGCGAACGGCTTGGGGAGCTTGGTTTTTCGGTAGAGCTTGTCCAGACTCCGATCAACCCCGTGATCCTGGCCACCCGGGGTGAAGAATCTTGGCCTCACCTCGTGATTTACGGCCATTACGACGTTCAACCACCCGATCCGCTTGATCTTTGGACGACCAAGCCTTTCGAGGCGACGGTCCGCGAAGGAAGGCTTTTTGGTCGAGGCGCGGCCGACAACAAGGGTCCTCAGATCGTTCACATGGCTGCCCTTCACAGGGTGCTCACCGAAAACCCGGATCTGCCCTTGCGCATTACCTACCTGATCGAAGGTGAAGAGGAGATAGGAAGCCCAAGTTTCAGGGGTGTTCTCGAAGAGCGCAAGAGTTCCCTCGAAGGTGACTTGCTGTTGGTTTCCGATACGGGAAGCCCGGGACCCGATCAATTGGTCGTGACCACCGGTTTGCGTGGTTTGGCGGCCATGGAAGTCAAAGTTTTTGGCCCGCGGCAAGATTTGCATTCCGGAGTGCATGGGGGAGCCTTGCTCAACCCTCTGCAAGCCATCATGAAAATCTGTGCTTCGCTACATGACGAGCATGGAAACGTTGCGGTTCCCGGTTTCTACGATGACGTCATTGCGCCTGAGAAATGGGAGCGCGAAGAATTGACGCGATTACCGCTTACCGAAGCTCAATACGCCGAGTTTCTCGGTGTTCCCGAGTTTCACTCTGCCACCGGATACTCGCCGCTTGAAGCCATCCGATTTTGCCCGACCTTGGAGTTCAATGGGGTGGGGGGCGGTTACCAAGGCGAAGGATCAAAGACCGTCATTCCTGCGGAGGCTTTTGCAAAAATCACCTGTCGTCTCGTTCCCGACCAAAACTCAGAAGACATTGCCGAAAAAGTCAAAGGGGCAATCTTGGATGCCTGTCCTTCCGCCGTTCGCTGTGAAGTTGAGGTCAAGGGCGGGGGAGACCCTTACGTCGTGGTTCCCCCGGGCAAACCAGGTGCTTCCGGCAAGGAGACGGACCTGATGAAAAAGGCTTTCTCAGTGGCTGAAAGCTGTATTGAAGATGGCTTCGGAACAAAACCGATCTACCTGCGCGAGGGTGGGAGCATACCAATCATTCGAGATCTGAAAGAGGTTGCGGGGTTGGAATCACTTATGATTGGATTGTTCACGAACGAGGACAACCTGCACGCTCCCAACGAAAGCTTTCACTTGGGGATTATGAAAAAGGCGATTCGATCATTCGAGACGTTTTTCAAGAAACTCGCTCAAGGCTAGACTTAAGAATAATGAAACCGCAGGGAAGGATCAAAAGCCCTTGGTGACGACAAACGCCGCTCTTCGGTCT
>JAYOII010000325.1:0-2501 GCA_038118685.1 Opitutia bacterium | reverse complement strand
CATTCGAGACTTTTTTCAACAAACTCGCTCAAGGCTATACTTGACAAAAATGAAACCGCCGGGGGAGGGTCAAGTTCCCTTGGTGACGACAAACGCTGCTCTTCGGTCTTGCCTGGCTTGCGCACTGTCTGCATTCGGAATGGCTGTTTCGTCCCCGATGGAAACTGTCTCTATACGGCTTGAATCGCCGCCCAACTCAATCAAGTAATTTTTGACCGTCGTGGCCCGTCGGTCACCGAGAGATTTATTGTACTCGGGGGTTCCTTTCCAATCGCAATATCCTTCAATGAGCAAGCGGGCGTTGAGATTGCTTTTCATGAATTCCGCAATTTCTTGAAGCTTTGGCCTTTCCTCGGCCGTCAAATTATATTGATCGAAACCGAATAACACGGGATCGAATGGTCGAATGGTGTTAAGAGGGTCGGAAAAACCTTCGAGAGCGGAATCTCTGGGCGCAAGCAAATCTTCATTACCAAAATCACCGCGAAGAGGCGTCCCTAAGGCGGAGAATTCATCCCCCTGATTAAAACCATTGGCGGAGGACCCAGGGCCATTCGTCCCAACGTCGCTTGCCCCGGAGTCTCGGTTGAGGGTTGTTTGAGGGCCGTCCTTTTTTGCGCAACCGCCGAGGACGAGGGCAAAAAGAACAAGTAGAGAGGTCGCCTGAAATGAAAATGCATTCATGATCAAGAATCCCTAAGTACGATAAATTGAGCTTTCCTCTCGAGGCCAGCCGTGGTGGGATCGGCGTCCGGGGTGGCTAGTTCGTCTCCCATCGAGAGGACTTCAATCCGGGAGCCTTCGAGTCCCAAATCGATCAAGTACTGCCTTACGCTTGTCGCCCTGCGGTCACCAAGAGATTTGTTGTAGGCCGGCGTGCCCTTCCAATCGCAATAACCTTCGACCAGGATTTTGGCGTTCGGGTTGTTGTTCATGAACGAAGCTATGTCTTGGAGTTTGGCTCTTTCTTCGGCTCCGATGTTATATTGGTCGAAACCGAAGAAAATCGGCTCGAAAGGCTTTTCGCCTGCACCCAAGTCGGAGTTGGTCCAAAAGTCATCTTGGGGCAAGAGCCCGTCTTCGCCGTCCAAGCCAATGATGGCGTCACCCAAAGGGGATAGGTCATCTTCTCCGTTTAACGCCGCAAGGTCATCGGGCGACCCGATGAAAGTACCACGATCGGTACCCTTGATCAGAGCCGTATCCTCCGGCGCGAGCCCCTTGTTTTTGGAGCAACTAGTAAAAAACGTCGCAAACGCGAACGCTCCTGCCATCCACAATGATATTTTCATAATGTTATTCCCGCTTTATATTGAAGACCAAACTTCCCAATTTGATCGATATTTAATAATTTTCTTGCACGCGTGGATGACCTAGTCAATGGGAAAAGCTTGGAAAATCCAATTTACTTGCTTGCCGACAACGGATCCTTTGAAGCGGGCTCAACCCTCAGCCTGCGCAAAACTGCTCATTATGCCGGTCTTCTTGCCGGCGTGGAGATCCTGCCCGTCAGCTTGCTTCATTCTTCCAAGGTCGAACCTTCCTTGCTCGACGGGATCAAGGCAGAGACAATGGAGCCTTTTTTGGCCGGACCGATTGCTCAATCTGCCTTCGAGTTGCGAATCCTTCCTTTTTTCTTTGGTCCGAGCCGGGCCTTGACCGAGTGGTTGCCCGAAAAACTCGAGCAATGGAAGAGCCAAAAGGACGGCAGAAACTTCCGTATCCTTGATTGCCTTCATCAACCCGGGGACATTCGTTTGGCGGTCGCCCTGGAAGATCTTTGCTTCCGATCAATCAAGCGTAGTAAAATGAAAAAGCCGTTCCTGGCTCTAGTCGATCATGGCACGCCCGTCTTCGACGTTCACCGAGTTCGCGAGGAGGTCGGCGAGGAACTTGAGTGTAGAATGAAGGATTATGTTTCCGGATTCTCCACTTGCTCAATGGAAAGAAGAGATGGAGAGGAATACGATTTCAACGAACCCTTGCTCGAGAACCTTTTGATCCAAAAGAAAGGAGAGTGCGAGGAAATGCTCGTCGCTCAACTCTTCCTTTCTCCCGGGCGTCATGCCGGGGAAGGTGGGGATTTGGATCAGATATGCAGCATGTTTGCCGGTTCGTCGCCTTCTAGACGCCTTGTTCGAACCGATCTTTTGGGCACTCACCCTTCGGTTGTCGAGATCCTTGCGGATAGAATCGAGCGGGACCGGTCTTCGAGCCTAGGCAAGGATTTCGACTAGGGAATTCAGGGGATAGGTTTGGCATTGGAAGACCGTCGGGTCGCTTTTTAATTTACACCAACCACATGGTATGGGATAGGACGGGGTTTGCGTGGCCCTGCAGGTGGATCTGCCCTTTTTCCTTTTCCGGGCGGCCTCCGCCTGCTCCCGTTCCTTTGTCTAACTCGTAGTCGTCGTGGATGAGGACTCCGTTGTGCCGGGTGGTGATGCGGGCGTTCTTCACTTTCTTGCCGTCCTTGAAACGCGGGGTGGTGAACTCGATGT
>JAYOII010000324.1:0-3909 GCA_038118685.1 Opitutia bacterium | reverse complement strand
TCATTGCCCGCCGAAAAGCAATTCTGCGCTCGAGCTGCAGAGCTACGTTTTCAGCCACAAGAGAGGCAACCAAGTCGGGTTTTTTTATTTCCTGGATTTCAAGACGCACGTCTTTGCCGGTGACTTGGTTCAATGAGTCTCTGAGCGAGTCCAATTCTTGGCCTTTTCGGCCGATTACAATCCCGGGGCGGGCCGTCCAGATCGTGACTCTGGTTCTCGTGGAGGCTCTCTCGATAACGACTCGCGGTACGGATGCAAAACGCAATTTCTTTTCCAAAAAACCACGGATAAGATTATCCTCGGCCATAAACTTGGAATAATCGTGCTTGTTGGCATACCAACGCGCACTCCAGTTTCTGCGTACGCCGAGCCTAAAACCTATTGGATTAACTTTCTGTCCCATAATAAATCAAGCTTCGTCTGTTAAGGTAATGCGCAGATGGCTCATTCTTCTCTTGTAAGGATGAGCGGACCCCCGAGCACAGGGGCGAAAACGTTTCAGCGCCGGACCCGATTCTACAATGGCTTCGCTAATGATCAGATCATCTGCGTTCAAATTGGAATTGTTCTCCGCATTGGCCATGGCCGAGCGCAGAGTTTTACCGAACATCCGGGCGGCTTTTCGAGGAATGAACTTCAAAATGGACACGCCTTCGGTCGCCTTTTTACCAGGCAGAATACGAGCTACTTCTCTCGCTTTTTTTGGCGAGATTCTCATGTATTTGGAGTATGACTTGATTTCCATAGTCTACTTTTGGGTATGAGGATTATGAGATTTGAATGAGCGTGTTGCAGAGAATTCGCCAAGTTTGTGCCCCACCATATTTTCGGTTACGTAAACGGGGAGAAAGTTCTTTCCGTTGTGTACGGTGAAATTGAGACCGACAAAGTCCGGGGTGATCGTTGAACGTCTGGACCAGGTCTTGATGGGTTTGCGATCGCCACTTGCCTGTGCCTGTGAAACCTTCTTCATGAGACTGGGTTCGACGAAAAAGCCTTTTTTTATGGATCGTGTCATGGGTAAAACTTATTTGAGCCTTCTGCCGTTTCGGCGGACTAGTATTTGTGAATTGGATGGCTTTGACTTTTTTCTTGTCGGAAAACCCTTGGACAATTGACCCCAAGGAGATGAAGGGTGACCGCCTCCAGAGGTTCTGCCTTCACCTCCGCCCATCGGATGATCCACTGGGTTCATGGCTACCCCCCGGACTCGGGGACGACGACCTTTCCAACGATTTCTTCCAGCTTTGCCTATGGTGGACTTTTGGTGACTGGCGTTTCCAACGGAGCCTATGGTCGCCCGACAAGTTTCCTTCACAAGACGTATTTCTCCACTTGGCATCTTTAGCGAAGCCTGACCTCCGTCGATGGACACCAAGCGAACCTCGGAACCCGCCGAGCGCGCTATTACCGCACCGGCTCCAGGCAACATCTCGACACAATGCACTTTGGTCCCCATGGGGAGTAAGTTCAAGGGCATGCAATTGCCGGCTTTAAAATCGATTTTTACGTCCGAACTAATTACGGTGTCTCCAACTTTTAGCTCGGCCGGAGCCAAAATATAAGACTTTTCGCCATCAGCATATTGGAGCAAGGCCAAATGGGCGGTCCTATTCGGATCGTATTCAAGGGCAAGTACGGTTGCAGGATCGTTCAAGCGTTGCCTCCGGAAGTCTATTTTTCGATACAACCGCTTGTGGCCTCCCCCTCGGCGACGGGAGGTTATTCTACCATATGCATTGCGTCCTTTTTTTCGGTGGACTCCCTTGGTCAAAGACTTTTCTGGACGCTTGTCGGAAAGTTCCACCTTGTTTTTGAAATAAAAACGGCCTGAGGGAGTGACGGGTTTTTGTTGTACTACTGGCATGATGCGTTTCCTCCTCTTAGGCTAAATCAATGCCGTCGCCAGCCTGCAGGGTAACGATGGCTTTTTTGGAGCCACTTGTAAAACCCTGCTTGTTACGCCGGGTGCGGTCTCTCTTGGACTTGGGCTTTACGTTCATTATGTTGACTTTAAGTACCTTTACGCCAAAGGCACTCTCAACCGCGGTTTTTACGTTGGTTCGAGAAGCACTAGGAGCCACGGTAAAGGAATACTTGTTAAGATTGGCCGAAAGCATCGTTGCTTTCTCGGTCAGCAAGGCTTGGTTGAGAACGGTTACGGTTTCCTTCATGACTGAGCCTCCCCGTTGCCAAATTTGGCCAAAATGACATCAAGCCCTTTAAGGCTGAATATGATTTGGTCTGCCTGCACGATATCCAGTGCATTCAAATCCTGAGCTCTTCCCAGCCTTGCGTTGGACAAGTTTCTTCCAGCAAGGCCAACGTGATCGGTGAAAGTGTCCGAGATTACCAAAATATTTTTGGAATCAGGTGCGATGGAAACAAGGAGTGATTTGAACAGCTTGGTTTTGGGTTCGGCGATCTCCCAATCCTCGATCAACGAAATGTTTTCCGCAGCAGCCTGATCGCAAAGCGCTCTCTCCATTGCCAAGCGCTTAATCTTTTTGTTAACCTTTTGGTTGTAGGATCGGGGCCGCGGACCGAAGGACACTCCTCCGCCGCGGCGTTGAATGGCGCGCTTGTCTCCAACGCGTCCGACGCCCAAGCCTTTTTGCCGGTGCATCTTCTTTCCGGAACCCGCGACTTCAGACCTTGTTTTGGTCGAGGCATTGCCTTGCCTTTGGTTGGCGTGGGTAGCAATTATAACTTGGCGAAGAGCATCCTTTCCTTTGCCGTCCTCCATGGCAGGAAAATGGGGTACGTCACGCTCTTCCGAAGAGGTGCCATCCGCCTTGAACAACTTGAATTTCATAATGCTGGGTTTATGAGGGGTTCTTGGATTTCTTCGCTACCCGGAGGGTAATGATGGAGCCTTTGTGGCCAGGAACACTGCCTTTGACGAGAATCAGGTTCTTGTCGGCAAGAATTTTTACAACGGCGAGATTTTGGGTCGTTCGACTGACGTCTCCCATGTGACCAGGCATCTTTTTATTCTTGAAAACACGCCCAGGCCACTGACAGAGACCATAGGAGCCACCTCGACGATGAAACATCGATCCATGAGAGGCCGGGCCACCTGCAAAGTTCCAACGCTTGACGACACCCTGGAAGCCGCGACCTTTGGTCTTGGAGACGACGTCGATCATTTTGACGTCCTTAAAATGGTCCACGGTAAGAGTATTCCCTCGCTCAAACTCATGCTCGTTGGAAAAACGTATTTCTTGAGCGACTTGCTGAGCGTCCACCCCTGCCTTGGCTGCGTGTCCCTTGGCGCACTTGTTTGCCTTGTTGGGAGATTTCCCCTGCGGATTATATCCTATTTGGATGGCAGAGTAACCGTCTTTATCGAGAGTCTTGACCTGAAGGACAGGGCAAGGGCCCGCCTCTATTATAGTGACTGGAACAAGATTATTGTCACTATCGTATACTTGGGTCATCCCAAGTTTTTTTCCTATTAATTGGAGTTTCATACTTTAAGCGGCAGGCGGCTTTTGCCTTTTGAGACCTGCTTTAAAGGTTTTGATTTGTTAAACGTTAATGTTAATTTCTACACCTGCCGGCAAATTGAGTTTCTTGAGTTCGTCAACGGTTTGTACGGTTGGCTCGATTATATCGATAAGCCTTTTGTGAGTGCGCAATTCAAACTGATCCATCGATTTCTTGTCGACATGCGGGGAACGGTTCACGGTGTAACGTTCTATTCGAGTCGGCATTGGGATCGGACCAGCAACACGGGCTCCCGTTCGTTTGGCCGTATCTACGATATCAGATGCGGACTGATCTATGACCCGATAATCGAAGCCTCTGAGTTTAATTCGTATGCGTTGTCCGTTCATCTGGTAATAAATTAAGTGCGAGCAGGTTCCCTTGATGATGTTTCGACTATTCCCTGAACAAGACTTTGGG
>JAYOII010000323.1:0-3920 GCA_038118685.1 Opitutia bacterium | reverse complement strand
GATTCCATCCGCGTTTGTGTTGATCGGGGTGGTCGATCCTTGGTTGTCATGACCGGTTTTGAGGTCAAAGGTATCGATGTGACTCATGCCTCCCTGCATGTAGAGGTAAACCAGCTGCTTGGCAGGCTTTTCGAGGGGAGCTAAGGAGCTTTTTTCTCCGGCGGCTCCGAAGAGGTTGCTTGACGATACGCCGAGAAAGCTTCCGGCGGCCAGTTCAAGGAATCGGCGGCGGTTGAAATCAGATTTGATCATTGGATGAAGATAAATTGGCGAGAATTAAGGAGTGCCCAGACAAGGTCACCGATTGTTTCCTCACCGTGTTTTTCATAGTCGCTTAGAATTCTTGTTACTTCTTTGTCCGTCGGTTTTCGGGAAAGCATTGCCCGGTATACGAGTTCGATTTTGTCTTTTGGCTTTACGAGCGAGTGAAGCTGTTCACCGAGAACGGAATTCGGGTTTTCGATGGCGATATTGAGAGGGCTGTTCAGAAGATAAAGAGCCTGAGGTACGGAAGCATGGGAAGATGAATTTTCGATCACTTCCCGGTCCGATTGTCCGAAGTCACGTAAAAAATGTCCGCGTTTGGCGGGGGAGTCGAGTTCGACGGCCCGGGCCATTTCTCGAACAACGTCACGAAAGCGACGAAGGTCCAATCGCTCCCTTTCCTCCCAACGCTTGCGTTCGTTTTGGTTCAGCCCATCCGGTGCCTTTCGGGGTCTGGCTTTTGAAATTCGTTCATTTGTATTTTCCGAAGTGGACTCCATCGAACTTCCCGTCATTGTAGTGCCCATCATAGTCGGTGAAGCCAGAGAGTTTTCCTTGAGCCCGACGAAGACGAGGTCACGGCTTTCCTTTTCCATCCGCCGAACCTTTTCCTTAAGTTCAGCGGTAAGCGTTTTGGCCAATTCCTTGTCTCCGGATGCATAGGCGGTCGAAATGCGCTTCTCATAGTCTGTTTGGTCAATCCGGATTGCCCGACGTTTGGCTCCGGCCTCGCGAATTTTGGGCAGGACTTCTTCGAACGGTTGTCCTTCGAGGCTTTGATAGATCGCCTCGGACCGGGCGATACGATCGAGAGTTTTCTTTCGGAAGGGTGCGTGCGTGTCCACTTCGGGCAGTACAAGGGTGGTAATCGAATCCCAGATTTGTTCGGCGCTCATTCTCTTCAGCAGAGGGCCTGCAAAATGGAACTTCATTCCCGCGGAATGATCCTCTCGATGCATTTCCCTGCGAAACAGTCGGGTATGGAAAAGAACGCTCTGGAAGGCCCGAACGTCATAGTCGAGTTCCCGCATCAGCTTTTCGAGGTAAGCCAGTAGTTCCGGCTGATTTATTTCGGTGTGGTCGGTGAGGTTGTCGACCGGTTCGAAAATTCCATGCCCAAAAGCCCGCTTCCAAAGCCGGTTGACAATCACCTGGGTAAAGCGTGGATTCTTTTTGGAAGTCAGCCATTCGGCATAGGCGTTTTTCCTTTCACTTGGATCTTCGTAAATTGGAATATCCGGACCGAACATGGTGTCGGGCGCAACGACGTCTCCGGGGTTGCCGTCGTCATATTGATAATCATGAGGCAGTTGGAGGGGTTTGTCTCTGTGATGCCTGACTTGCACGTGCGAGATATGGCCATAAAGCATGTTGATGCTTTGCGAGACGGGGTGATCAAAAGCTTCGGCTTTTTTTCTGGCGGCAATGGCCCGGACCGTCGCTTCCCTGAATTGATCTTTCGTCAGGCCATTGTCTTCGAGGTATCGAGGAGCGTATGGCCTGCCGAACCATTCTTCGATTTCGGACTCTTCGCGAATGTGCGGAAAATCCTCGAAGCCGGCGGCTTCAGCATAGGCTCTCCATTTTCTATCCTTAAAATCACGGTAAATCCGTTGACGGTTGGATTCTTTGTTTGCCCCCATGCGGACGTCGAAGTCATAGGTGTAGGCAGCCATTTTGAAGTAATCCATCTGGCTCCATTTGTCGAAGGGGTGATCATGACACTGGGCGCATTCAAGCCGGGTACCGAGGAATATCCGAACGGTGTTGGACATATTGTCCAACGCCATCCCCGTATCGCGAAGATAGTAAGCCGCAGCCGGGTTGTCGAAAATCAGTCCGTGACCGCTTACCAACTGTCGGACGAGTTCGTCATAGGGCGTATTGACTCGAATTTGGTCTTTGATCCACTCCCTGTAAAACAGCGTATAGTCGATACGGGTGGGTATACGGAGAAGGTCCGCCCAAAATTGGTAATGGTGCGCAGTGTAACCGGCATCGTTCGAGAGCAATTCGCGGATAAGGAGGGAGTGCTTGTCCGCTGAAGTTGATTCGTGAAACCGGTCCGCTTCGGCAATGGTTGGTATTCGTCCAATGATCGAAAGGTAGACTCTTCGGACGAATTGTTCATCGCTGATCTCCTCATAAGGGGTCAGGTTGTTCTTTTTGAGATTGGCGTAGATCAAGTCGTCGATTTTTTTGGCTGCGGGCCGGGGGTCGAATTTTTCAAATTCGGGAATTTTATCTCCTGAGTAGGTGTCGTTCCGTTGGCCGATTTGATCATCTGTTTGCGAGCCCTCTTTTTCTTTCAAACCCCAAAAGGCAAACAAAGAACCTGCACTGCAAGCAATCAGGGCAAATGAAATTCCAGCAAGAGCGAATGCTTTCTTCCTCGATTTGATTCGGGGTCTCTCCTCCATGTCCGTTTTAATCTTTTCTTCTTTGTGCGTGCCATGGACTTCGTTCGAAGGCTTAGCCACATGCGCTCCATTGGCTTTGGGAGTTTCTGAAATTCCGGGGACATCCGCTAACCTAATCCAAGTTTTTCCATCGTAGCAGACTGGATCCTCCATGCTGAATTGCTTCGCCACCAAGCAATCCCTGAGTTGAGACGCGGAGTAGGGACCGAAACTTTTTCCATTCTTATGAACGTATGTCTTCATCAGGCAGTAAAATTCTCATTGTTGCGTCCTTTGGGCAGATGGCAATTTTCATCCTCTTCAAATCAATCGGCACCGTTCAGACGAGCCTTTAATTTCATAAGCGTATCGTCCTTTTCGTAGAGGTAGTCCTGCTGGGCGCGATAGGCGTTTCCCCGGGCTTCGACGAGTTTCTTGAATTCGGGGTTTTCCTTGAGCGACTGACGCGCCTGATTTCGCTTTTGCGTGATTTCCTCGTTGCTCAAGAAGAGCTGGGGGTAGTCGTTTTCGAGCTTCTTTTGGGCGTCCTCGGCGATCGCTGCAAGTTTGCGATAGGCTGGATCATTCTGATGCTTGCCTCGAGCTTTTTCGAGGGCAGCTTTTTTGCGGGTATCCGGTTGTTTTTCGATGGAGGGCTCTTGGTCGAAAAGGTATTGATCCATGGCTCGATTTGCCCGGAAGGTGGCGAATAGGGTTTCCTTGTAGTCGGGATCTTCCAGGTGAAGTTTTTTGCGCAACTGCTGGATCTTTTTCTGAAAAGCCTTGTGGGAACCGAAGGCCTTGGGAAAGCGCTCGACCTTTTGGGCATCGAGACGTTCGATTTCCTCGACGAGTTTGCGGTAGGCCGGGTCGTCCATGTGGAAGCGAGCGTGCAGGTTTCGCTTGCGGATTTCATGTTCGTCCCGCACCGATTTGTCTACAGGGAACCGTTCCTTGGACTTTTCGATATGGGCCAGGTTCGCTTCACGGTCGCGGTGGCGTCCCGCACCGAATACCTGAAGGTTGTCGAAGGATGCGCCGGCTTGGTCGACTTGAAGAGCGAAGTAGGTGCGCGCCTGGTTAATGATCGGGTGCTTTGCATAAACGAGATGCTCGTGGTCGAGGTGCGCGACGACCTGGTTTCCAATGAACTCCATTGTCATGACGTACCATTTGTCAGGCTTGAAGTCGTATGCGCATTCATCGTGCCGCATGGAAAACCAAGGCCCGCGGGCGTCTTGCGCGGTCTGGAGGAAG
>JAYOII010000322.1:0-3931 GCA_038118685.1 Opitutia bacterium | reverse complement strand
GGGCATTATGGCAGATCATTCCTTCCTTGGCCAACCGGTCGAGGTTGGGGGTCAGAACTTTCCCTCCGTATGGGCTGGTCTCAGGCTTGTCGTAATCGTCGACCAGGAAGACGATGATATTGGGTCGGTTCGTCTTTTCCCCGAAGGATGGGTTAAGCAAAATGCAGAAAAAAAGAGAGAGGTAACGCAAGCGCATGGTGATTTTTGACAAGGTGAGCGGAATGAGAAAAAATTATTTGGTGAGCGAGTTGTCGAGTAAAGCGGTATTCAACTTTAATTCTTTTTAAAAGTTTCGACAATAAGTCCCGGACTTTGCGCTTTTGAAGTTAAAAAGAGGGAGAAGACGCTTGTCTTGCATCAGTGAAACTTAAAGTAAACAGGCTGTTCTGCATGCCTTTCAAACCCAATGCTGACTGGCCGTCAAAGAACTTCAAGCAAAGGATTGGAAACGGGTGCGGGCTCTTTCGCCTCAGGGAGCTTTCAAGCGTATCGCAAGAGTGGGCGCAGGCAGCGTGGGATGCCTCCGACTTGCAAACCCATGAACGAGACCACCGTCTTCGGTTTCTTTGGTTTCGCGCATGACCATGAAGGTGACTTGAGAATGAGTGCGCGTCTTGAGGAAGTTGGTCAGGTCTTCGGTCCGTACCCCGAAACGACCTTTCTGCACGCCTTTGGCCAACACGAAGGATCCGAGATAGACGTTTTCCGGGTTTCCGGGAAATTGATCATGGATGCCCGATTCGTCCCACTCGGGAACGTCCCCCGCCAAGCCGTATACGTTGAAGGTGCAGTCCGGCAAATGAGAAGCCAAACCCCATCCGCTTGGGGCGAACTGCAACAATAAGTCGGCCTCCTCAATCTGGGTCCGGTCGATCTCGCTCAAGTCAAAACTCACATACGCCTGCCGGTTCATCGGGCCCTGGCTTATGGCATTCTTTACCAGCAACAAAACCTTCGAGTTATGGTTGTGGACGTCCGAGGCGTAAGAATCCTTGAGGAGGTCCACGACTTCCTTGTCGTCGGTGACGAAAAGATGGTTGGGCCTTCGGCCGACGAAGGCATCCTTTGAGGATTCGAAAAAAGTCCACTCCGGTCCGTGTTGGAGAGGTTTGTCGGGGATGGTGCCGAGTTCGCGAAAAGTTTCCGCAGGCGGGATGGCGAACCCATTTCCTTTCACCGTATGGCGCTCTCCGGCGCCCAAAGCGACGATTTCGCCCGTGCGAGTGTATTCCACTCGAACCTTTCCTTCCATCACACGGGTATGCGTTTCTCCGGTTTCTTCGAATACGGTGACCGAAAAGCGAGTGCCGTAATCCACCACGTCCGCTTCGGGGGTGATGATCCGGAAACCAAGAGCCGATTCGGGGGCGTAAGTGACCGCGGTCCCGTTGATTAATTCGCATTGCATCGAGTCGATCAGTTTAAGGGAAACGGGAGCTTCCAAAGTGACCTCCGCCCCTGAGTCAAACAGCAAGGTCACCAATCCTTCGCTCAAACGGAGAGTGCCGTCCCGAAGGCGACTGCCTTGTTCGGTGGACAAGTCTCCTCCCTCCCAAGTTGCGGAATAGGAATCCTTGATCAAGGCAAAGGTCGGGTCCTCTTCGGGCTTCGGAAAGAGAAAGAGGCTCAGCAGGAAGACTACGGATGCGGCCAGAGCCCAAGGGATATAGGAACGGAATGAAGTGGCGGTTTCGGTTTCCTCCTCTTCGACCCATTCGGGTTGCTTGAACCACATGGATTCGTCGACCGCCAGGTTGGCATGCAAGTCGGTCATTTCCAGGTAGAGCTTTCTGGCCTCCGCGTTCTCGCTGAGATGATCCGAAAGCTTTTTGGCTCCGGCAAGATCCAGGCTTTCCCGCAAATGCGACTCGATCAGGTTGCGGAGTTCTTTTTCTTTCACAGCCCGGCCTCCAATTGAATTTTCTTTTCGATGCAGTCATGGAGGCTTTGGCGGACGCGTTGCAAGGTTTTGTAAATTGCATCGACACTGCGCTCCAACCGTTTGCCCAACTCCTCGACCGACAATTCGTTGAAATAGTAATCCTTGACCAATTCGGCGTTTTTGTCCGGCAAGGTCCGGAGGCACGCCCTCAGGTGATCTTTGCGGGCGTTCAAGTGGTCCGCGTTTTCCATCCTCTCGATTTCGAGCTGGTCAACGACTTCATCGGCCAATCGGTTCTGCCGAGCTTTCTTTCGGAGGAACATTTTTGCTTCGTTAAGGGCGAACCGGCAAGCCCAGGGAGCAAAGGGTTTGGCGGGGTCGTAAAGTTCGATTTTGTCCCAAAGGGCCACGGCGGCTTCCTGAACCACGTCACGGGCATCCGCCACGTTTGGAATCAGCGCCATGACGTAGCGCAACAAGTCCTTCTCGGCTTCGAGAAAAAGCCTGATGAAATCCTTGTGCGTACAGCTTGGCGGATTGGGTTCTGTCGATTCTGACGTCATCTACGATAAATCTGCCGTTGCCAGCTTGTTTTGGACAAAAAAGTTAAAAAAAGTTCCCTTTGGGCAAGGACCTGGAGCGGAGAATTAATGGTTTGATTGTAAGCGAATTGCGTATTGCTAGTCCTTTTTTTTCGGCAGCTTTTGTTTGCCCGCCAAAATCTCTCTGAATTCCTCGAGCCTGTCCTTAAGATTTTCCTTTCGAGCCAGGTTGTTCTTTTCCTGCGGGTCGTTGCGCAAGTTGTAGAGCTCCTCGCCGTCAGGCCATTTGCCGTAGCGCCAGTTTTGGTTCCGTAATGCGTACCCAAGGTTTTTTGGGCCCCGTGTGACCACACTGTAGGCATATTCCCGTTGCCCCATCCTCTCCGGGTGTCCGAGCAGGGGGCGAAGGGAAGAGCCTTGCAAGTGACCGGGAGCCTGCAAGCCCGCCAGGTCGGCGAGGGTGGGGTAGACGTCGATCAATTCGACCATGGCCTCCGAGGTCGTTCCCGACTTGGACAAGCCGGGTGCCCGAACGATGAAGGGAACCTTCGCCCCGACGTCGAAAAGGGTAACCTTGCCCCAGATGAAGTGATCTCCGAGGTGGTAGCCATGATCGGAGGTAAAGACGATGATGGTATCCTCCCACAATCCATTCTTCTTGAGACCGTCCATAACGAGTCCGAGTTGGGCGTCGATGAAACTTACGCAGGCATGGTAGGCCTGTATGTACTCCTTGCGCAGGGGATGATTCTCCTTGGCGAATTCGAACCCGAAAGCCTCATAGCGCTTCGATAGCGCCGACTTGGGTAAGAAATCCCACAGGTTGGGACGGTCGATTTGGTAGGAGATCTTGTCGAAGGGATAAAGATCGAAATACTTGTCGGGAGCGAGGAAGGGAACATGAGGCTTTTGCAGGCCCAAGGCGATGAAGAAGGGTTTGTCTCCGTAAGACTTGTCCTCGATCCAACGGACGACTTGGCGTGCGTTCTTGCCATCTTTGTGTTGAGCGTCGGTCAGACCGCTTCGTCCTTTGCCGGGCGGAGTTTGGGCGTTGAGCTTCGCGGAAACGCTCTTTTTGAGCTCTTTCCATTTTTTCTTGTTGGGTTGTTTGTCGATCGAGCCGTGCTCGGCCTCGAACTTCAAACGCGCATCGCGGACGACCGCAAGTTCGTCGTTTTCGAAGCGCAGGTTTTCGTGCCAGGCAATGTCTCCGTGGTCGCTTTTGGTGTTGTGAAAGACTTTACCCACGCCGGCCGTCCAATAACCGTTCTGCTTGAAAAACTGGGGCATTGAAATCGTGCCGGGCCGGGTTTTCCGGATGTCCAAGGTATTGTTGAGCACGCCTGTGCTCTGTGGATACAAGCCACTCAGGAAAGAGGCTCGGGAGGGGCCGCAAACAGGATATTGGCAAAAGGCCCGGTTGAAAGTGATCGATTCCTCGGCGAGTTTCGACAGGTTGGGCGTACTGATGTTCTTGTATCCGGAACTGGATACATGAGTATTGAGA
>JAYOII010000321.1:0-3934 GCA_038118685.1 Opitutia bacterium | reverse complement strand
GTATCAGGCTGAAAGAAGAACTCGACCTGTAGTATTCATGAACCTGTTGCTTGACGAAGACATAGCCCAAGGCAAAGGGAAGCGAAAGGGCCAATGAAAGAAGCCACCGATCCCTAATGATCAAGAGAAAATCGGAAACCCCCTTGATCTTGGCCCTTGCCTTGGGTTGGGACGGTGTATTGAAATTTTCGAAGTCTTCCTCCATTACAACAGTCGCTCGGGCACTTGGATGCGGTCTCCCGGATAGATCCAAAATCGTTTTGCCGAACCGGATGAAAGGGTACCTTTGCTCAAAGCCTCCACATCCACCTCGTAGGATTTGGTACTCGTAGACTCACCACTCTTGTTGTAGTAAGTACGAGTCACGAAGACCTTGTTTTTTCGGGCAATGCTGGTAAATCCACCACTTCGGGCAATTACCTCTACGATACTCATGGCCTCAACCTCCGGGGGAAACACATAAGGGCCTTTTTTATTAACCGAACCGGATAGAAAAACCATCTGTTGGGTATATTTCGTAATCAGGATGCTAACGGAGGGGCGCCGGTATATGAGTTGACGCTGATACTGTTTGGCAATTTCCGCCGAGGCTTGATCGACATTCAGTCCAACCAATTTGACCTCATCGAGATAAGCGGGGCGCACTCCGCCGTAATTGCCCAAAGAGGCGTCGACGGTGGCATCCGGTTCACCATTTACCATGATTCGAATTTGGTCACCGGACCTGAGCTTGTACCCGGTGGGATCCTTCATAATGGAAGGATCCAAGGTATACTTTTGCTGGGCCGGAAGCGGATGAGCGACAAATGACAGGACAAGTAGGCACAGGAGGCGGAAGACAAAAATACCCTTAAGTCGCATGATCTAGAAACTACCAGTTATCTGAGCCATTAGCAAATGCCGGCCGAAGGAATCGATATCGCGGTTGGAATAAGAATAATCATAGCCCCCACTTGTGGTGAAGTGCTGGCTCAAGACCTTTTGAACACTGAAACCCATTCCAAATTGGTCGAGTGAGGACGAATCTCTGGATGGGATCGAAGGTATGTTTGCGTAAGTGTAGTCGACCACACCGTAACTCAGGTATGCGTTGCCCGAAAGATCTTGGGTAAAGCGATGCGTCGCTCCTATCCTGCCCATTGTACTGAACATTGAAAAACCCTGTGCTGAGGGCGAAAAGGATCGATCGACGTCAAAATTGAAAGAAGTTTTTTCATTGAACTTCCAGTCCAAAGCGACTCCCATGGTTATGTCGCCTTGGTTTGGGTTTTTCGGGTTTTCAAAACCCACGACGTTGTAGCCCACTTGAGCGTTCCCCGACAACTTGGGGGAAAGGTCCCCATTTGCTCCAAAAGAAATCGAGTGGGAATCACTATCGGTCAAGGAAGGAGCCGAACTTCCGCTACCCTTCGTACGACTGAAGCCATACTGTGTGAAAAAATCCAATTTTTCGGAATAAATGTAGAAGGCGCTTGCTTGCAAAGGGAGCGTGGTAATATCTTGGTAGGGTCTTTCCGAAACAGAGCCCGTCTGATAATCTCTAAGGGAATAGGACGTTCCGGCGGATACTCCGAACTTGGGGCTGTGGTTATATCTGACGTCTAATCCAAGTGTAAAATAGGAATAGGAAACCAAATCTTGCTCCAGGACACTCGTGTCAACGTGCTGCCCCAAGTCAAAGGTAGCTGAAAAACGAATTTTGGCGTTGTTGGAAATTCTTTTCTTGAGCGATTCGTCGAAATCGACCGTCAAGGTGGTCACGGGGATGACGTAACTTTTGTCATCGTTCTTGAGGTATTGCGAGATCTGCACACCGGCGGAACCGGCGACCGAAATCCACCTAAGCTTTTTCGTAAGATGGAGAGCGGGGGAAAAACTTATGATGAAATCATCTTCGCTCTTGATTTCCTCGGAGGCGATCAGGGAAGACGAAGAATTTTTGGAAGCCTGATAGGCGGAGGATGAAATTCCAAAAACCCGAGAGTCGTAGGTTCCCGAGAGTCTTGCCGAAACTCCAAGTTGACCGAGGGCCGTTTCCTTGAGTGCAAAGGAAAATTGAGGTGCCAAAACAGTCAAACACAAGAAACTAAGGAGACTTGTTTTTCTCATTTGCGAATAAAGGGGGTTGTTTGGGTATTGTCTTTTGGCGGACAATACAATTAGACCATTCACAACTGTGAGTGTCAACAACTACGTATTCGCATAAAGCGACCGCCAAAGGCTCCGAGAGCATGAACAAGACGGCAAAACTGTTGCTTTCCACACTCCTTTTAACCTCATGGGCCAAAGCCGGCCTTGAATATGATTGGATTCTCTGGGCTGTTGATTTGGTCGTATTGGTTGTGGTTCTTTCAACACTTGTATCCCGCTCGGACAGAGGCAGGCATTTCGCGCTTTCTTTGACGCCCATTCTCGTGTTTGCCTTTTACGTTTTTCTATCATTTCAGAATCCCAGATACAACACCCTCACCATGAAGGAATGGAACGAAATGGATGCAGGCAAGTATTTTTCCGAAGAAAAAGACCTTGAGAAGATCGCCGTGCTGAGCAATGGGTTCCGAAATATCAACGCGGTTCGTGAAAAGGATCCCCAGTTGGCCTTGACCTTGTTCTTCGATCTCAAGAACAGGTTTTTAGATCAATTCAGCGAAACTGATTCACCCTGCGCAGACTTTCTCAAGGCTTATGAAGAAAAGATTCGGCGCAAGCCCATCGAGTTCTTGCCCTCCGTGCCATTGCGAAATTCTCGGTCCATGCAAGCATCCCTGCATTTTCTTTTTCAACTGACTTTCGGAATCGCCACTTATTTTTCCCTGCGCACAAGAAATGAGATCCGTACTTTCGTTTGGGTAGTCGGAGCAAACGGAGGTCTGCTGGCCTTAATAGGTATCATCCAAAAGCTTACTTACCTACCCGCCGACAACCTGAATGAAATATTCGGTCTTTGGGATGCCCCCGAGCCAAGATATTTTTACTCGAGTTTTACTTACAAAAACCATTGGTGCGCTTTTGCTCTCCTTTCGTTGTTCTCCGTTCTTGCTTTGCTTTACTATCAATTCCAGCATACCTCGAAAAAAATTATTCACAGCAAGAGCATTCTTTTTCTGACTTCCATAATCGTTTGCTTGCTGATCAGCATACCTCATTCCGGTTCGCGATCCGGGATTGGCATCCTGGTTTTGACCTTGGCTTGCTTTATCTATGTTTTCCTTATCAGAACAAAGAAATCCGGAAGGAAATTGAATTGGACGATAGCCACCCCTTTTGTTACATTTTTATCTCTTATAATTGCGTTTTCCTTTTACCTAAATCGAGATACCACCAAGGAAATGCTGATCAACACCAAAAGCCAAATTACCGAGGCATCGAATCGGCAACTTCCTATGAGAGTCTTGCTATGGACCGACTTGGTCAATCAAATTGGCCACGAAACGCTTCGGGGATACGGATTTAATTCCTACCCCGCCATCAATCCGATACACCAATCCAAAGAGGTACGAGAAAGAAGGTCCATTGGTATGGATAACGCCCACAATCCCTATACTCCTTTGATTGGACGCGGACACAGTGATTTTCTCGAATTCATCTCGGAATTCGGGATTCCCTTTTTCATGTTGCTCATCTTTTTTCCGATCCTCGCCACCGCTGGCATTATTCACAACCCCTCCCCTTTCCCAAAAATCATACTCGTCGGCTGCTTGGCTTTCTTGTTGTATTTTCTAATCGACTTTCCATCAAGGTCACCGGCCTGCCTTTTGCTCTTCTCGTCAACCTTGGGATTCGCCCTTAGGTATGCAAAATTAACCCAGTCCCGTCATAATTCTAAGAATTAAGTTGCCATTGCGTACCAGGTTGAATGAAATTCAATAGCCCCTTTCATTAATTCAATGACGAAATCCCTGCTCACCAGACTTCCTTCCTTGCTGTCTTGTTT
>JAYOII010000320.1:0-3936 GCA_038118685.1 Opitutia bacterium | reverse complement strand
CGCGGGAAAAGGAGGGAGTATCGAGCGCTTGGAGTACCTGCCCGATGCAAACTATACGGGGCCTGATTCCTTCGTGATCAGTGTCAGTGATGGTGTCGGAGCGAGCACGATTACGGTTAACCTTGATGTTCAGAACGTTGACGACGCCCCTGTTTTTCCCGCGTTTCCCACCAACCAAAGCATAGTGGACGGCAACCTTTTGAGCCTGTCGATCGAGGTCAAAGATGCCGACGGGTTGAGTGGGGCCGTTTTGAGCGAGATTACTCCATCATGGTTGACCGTCGATGGCTCGGCCTTGAACTCGACCGGTTATTTCAGGGACGCTACCGTTACCCTTCGGGGAACCCCTGCTGTTTCCGACGAGGGGCCGAATTCGGTTAGCCTTACGATTACCGATTCCACCGGTTTGTCCGTAACCGCAAGCCTGATCGTGACCGTCGAGGTACACAATTACCCGCCGAGTATCAACGGAACTGATTTCAGCGTTCAAATGACCGAGGACCTTGCCGCTTCTTGGTCCGCCCCCGCGCTCTCCGCGAACGATCAGGAAACCAATTCGGCGTTCCTCAAGTGGAGCGTTTCAAAAGCTCCCACTCGTGGCGCCGCTTGGTTTGTAACGGAGACCGATCCTTCGAGTCTTACCTATTTGCCCGACGGAAATTTCTCCGGGACAGATGCTTTCGTCGTAACCGTAACGGACGGAGGAGGACTCCATTCTTCTCCACCCAAGTCCGACAGCGCCAATGTCTCGGTGGAGGTTGCGGCTGTGAACGATCTTCCCGTATTTATCTCGATCCCTACGACCGATAAGTCCGATGGCACTTACTCATGGAACGATGAGTCCGAATACCTCTACAGAGTAAAGGCCTACGATTCCGACTGGGATTGGCAAACCCTCGAGTTGAACGTGACCTCGGTTCTTCCCGACTGGCTGACTTTTAGGCAGGATTCCAATGGGACGGGTTTGCTTTGGGGGACCGGGGCCGTCAAGGACAAGGGGACCTACCGGATTGAGTTCACGGCGACCGATTCAAACGGTACCTCGGTCAAGCAGGTTTTCGATCTGGTTTTGCGCATCGACAACTATCCACCCGTTTTCAAAAGCCTGACCACAAACGAGGAAATTTCCGAATTAGTCGTTTATTTGGATGAGGATTCGCAGGCGGGAGGGGTTCGGGGGTGGGTTACGCCTCAGGATTTTCACGCCGAAGATCCTGATCCCGAACTCCAAGTCCCCGCCCGGGACTTGGAATGGTCCCTCGGGAGTCTTCCCTCAAGCTTGGCCCATGCGGAGGTCAATGGGACTGGGGTTCGTCCCCAGGTTTTCCAGTATCAGGTTGTCGGCAATTTTTTTGGTGAAGATCTTTTTCATCTGAAGGCTTTCGACGGTCATAGGTATGCGCTTTTACCCGTTCGCGTGCAAGTGCGCCCGGTTCCGGACGATCCTTCCTTTGCCGCCTTGGTTCCGAGCGTCATCTTCGCAAAGGTTGGTTCTCTCTTGTCGGTACCCTTGAGCACAAAGGATCCGGACGGCGACAGTCGCAAGATCGAAGTTGTCGGGCTTCCCGCAGGGGAGGAAGGGTTCTGGCTCGGAATCTCCGACATGAACGAGACAAGCGGGACGGCTGCGCTGCAAGGGGTTCCGCCTCGTGGGATTCAGGGTAAGGTTTATCCCTTGGCCTTGGTCGTTACTGACAGCACGGGCAGGTATGCCACCGTCAATTCAAAGCTGATCATCGATGGCGAGAACCGTTCTCCGATCATTCGCGGACCTGAAACCGTTAAGTTGACGTTTGACCAAGCCGGTCAGTCGAAGGCGTCGGACCTCGCTTCCATCTTTGCGACCGATTTGGACGGGGATGCCTTGACTTGGTCCCTTTCCCCCTTGTCGGCACACAAATATGGTGTTCCGAAAGTCAGTGGAACAGGGGCGAGACCAATGGAACTTAGTTACTTGACCTACGGTTCTCAAACCGCGGATGCCTTCGTAATACGAGTTTCCGATGCCGAGAGTTTTGATGAACTCAAGATCATACCCATGGCCGTGTCGTCGCATTCTCGCCTTCAAGTCGGATTTCCATCCGATCACGATTCCGCGGAGGCAGGGACGCTGTACTCGAATTACTTTTCCTTGGCCGGGGTGAGTGATTATACGGTTGTCGATGCATCCTTGCCGGTCGGCCCTTCCTGGTTGCGGGTCAGCAAGCTTTCTCAAAGTCTTTTCCGTTTGCATGGGTACGTCCCGTCTGGCTTGTCGGGTGACTTTGAAATAGAGGTTGTCTTTGCCGAGCGAGGGACCGAGTTGGCCAGGGAAAGTCTTGTGTTGAAAGTCACTTCTTCTTCTCTTCCCAGCCTTTCCTTGATGGGTGACGATTTTGTCAGGTTGACGAAAGGGAGCCTCTATGCGGAGCCCGGATATCAGGCGAAAGGATCGAGAGGCGAGGACTTGTCCGGCGCCGTTCTCTTTCAGGGGGAAACTGGAGCCACCACCGTTGGCGTCCAGAGGCTCCAATACGAAGTGAGCGATTCTCAAACCGGGAGTGAAGTGTCGTTGAGCAGGTTTTTGCAAGTAAGCGAGGGAAATTCGACCGTTGGCGTAGCGTCCCTGATTCGTATGGATCCGAGGAAGGTAAAAGGATTATTGCCAACGAGTGGCAACACATTGGCTTGGGGCGAAGGTAAAAACGGGGCAACTGTTTCCGGGAATTCGAATGCCTATGCCTTCCTTTCCATTATCGATTCCAACGGCAAGGCGCTTGCAGCTCGTTTTTTCGAGTCTCTTTCCGGACAGGAAGTCTCAATCGAGGACTGCGCTGCATCAACCGACGGATGTTTTTTTATCGCAGGGGTCTACAAGGGGAAACTTGGTTATGGGAGTTATCAGCTTGCCGCGAATGAGGAGCATAATGCTTTCATTGTCAAACTTGACCGGAACCTCGGCCTGATTTGGAGCAAGACTTTCTCTTGCTCGGGAACTTTGCATGATTTGAGAATCACCGAATTTTCCGGTGGTGATATTCTTTTTGGGGGGGCGTTTTCGGGGAACCTTTCCACGGAAGCAGGAATCTTTTCTTCCGTTGCCGAAAAGGATCTTTTTGTCGCCCGCATGAATCATTCCAGCGGGCTGATTTCCTGGATGAAAAGATTCGGTGGAGCCGGCGACGATTCGATCAGCGCTTTGAAATCGCAAGGGGGTTTGATTTATCTCGCCGGTGGCGTGAAGAAAACCGAAACGAAAGCTTATTCATTCCTTTTCGAACTTGATCACAACGGGATTGCCTTGAAGTCCTCCTCTTTCAAGGGGCCGAATGAAAATCAGATCGTCGACCTGGACGTGGGCGGGGGACGAATTTATCTCTTGGGGAGTTTTGTTACCAGCATCGAGTTGGCTGGCAAAACTTTGAATTCTTCGGGTAGTTCGGCCTTCGTGTTGTGCATGAAGACTGGTTTGACCGAGGAATGGGCATCCGTATTGGCAAGTCAAGGAGAGCCTTTGGGAGTGGAAGCGGATGCTTTTGGTTTCCCGGTTTTCCTTGCCCGGTTCAAGGATAGTTCGACGATCGGTGAAACTGCCCTGAGTTTGATTTCCGCTGGACAGAGTGATTTGTTTTTCGCCAAATTGAACAAGGAAGACGGATCTTTTCTCTGGAGCAAGCAATTGGGCGGGGTGGGGGATGAAACTTCATCGGACTTGAAAACCGACCCTTACGGCAAGGTTCTTGCCCTCGTGAACACGGATCAACCCTTTGCCGTGGATGGCCTTGCTTCCGGGGAGGGAAGCCTTTTTCTGGCCAGCATCGAGTCCCGGCAGAAACCATCCTTTGCCGGGGCTGTCGATTTGACTTTGACCAAGGGGAGAAGCTTTTACAGGCAAATCAATGCCACGGCACCCTTGAGCTTCGCTCAAATGCAATTGATTGGGGAACCGTCCTGGGT
>JAYOII010000319.1:0-3941 GCA_038118685.1 Opitutia bacterium | reverse complement strand
CATCAATGTTTTCCTGTTTTTTACCATGGTGGGAGTAGGCGTGGTATCCGTTTTTGAGACCGAGCAAACCGGTCTTAAACTGGGCGCCCGCCATTTCGAAGCTGGCAATACGGGTGGAATCGGTCTCAAGCGCCAATCCAATCAGTTGATAGAGTACGGGGATATCCTCCACCAAGTTTTTATTCGCGGGTTCATCGATGGAAGGACTCGGCTTTTCTATGGACTGCCATTTCTCGCGTTGATGAATTTTCCTTTCAACTTCCCGAACCGAAGTAAAGTACTCATCGAGTTTATCCCGATCCCTGCTACTGAGGCCTTTGCTCAGACCTTTGGCGTCCTCCAAAGTGGCGTCCAAAATTGATTTTTTCAGATCAAACTTCTGCCGGACAATCTTTCGATTCTTTTGATCATCCTGCAGGTAGAGCTTTCGGAAGAGTTCGCGCGGGCCTTCTATGGGGGGAACCCGCACGCCGCTTCTTGTCCATGACATTTGGCATCCCCCGTGAAGCCCGTTTTCGGAGCCAACGACTAAGGAGGGGAAGCGGGTTTTGGACCCCAGAACTTCCGCAGCTCTTTGATCCAGAGAAAGGTTTCCGTTCGGCATGGATGCCGCCTGCGATTGCTTGACTCCCGAAAGAAAGGAATGAACGGCAAAGTGCCCGCCTTTCACGCCGTGATCCAAATGGGAAAAGAGGGTCATGCGCTTGAGGTGTCTCTGGACGGGAGCAAGGGCCTTGGGCAGAGAATGGATCAGTCCGGCCTTGGAGGGAAAGAAGTGCGGGGCATGAAAACCGAAGGAATTGCCGATGCAAACCAACCTCTTCGACACGCCGTCCGCGACCCGAACACTCGCTCCACCCTGCCCTTTCGGCAAGCCGAAGGATTCCAAACCAGGCAAAGCCAAGGCACCCATGGATCCACGCAAGAACATTCTACGGTTCATGACTAAACATCTTGCATCCTTTCATCGCTTAGGCAAACGTTATGAGATCCGTTTCAAGCAATTCAAAACGAGAGATTCAGCCTAAATTTTATCCCGAATCACCGTCAAAGCGATTGGATGTTGATTTGCACCGAACAAGTTATCTTTGTTCCCAAGTAAAAATTTCGTAAGATCGATGATTTGCCGAACATATGCGAAGCGTAATGAACAATGTTCCTGAAAACTTCGATCCCGATTCCATCGTCGAGCAAGTGCTAGGGGGTGAGAAGGATCGTTTCCGCCTGCTTGTTCGCGAGTACGGGTTGTTGGTCCGCGGATACTTGGCGGCCCGGGTCTACCACCTGGAAGATGCCGAAGACCTCGCCCAGGAAGCCTTTCTCGTCGCCTTTTCCAAACTCTCGACCTATCAAATCGGCACGAATTTCCGGGCTTGGCTTTTGAGCATCGCGAAATTCCAGCTCAACAATCACTGGCGCAAAACCAGCCGGCGGGCCAATGCCATGGATCGTTTCCGTCACGACATTGCCGAAGCCGTTCAGCCTGAGTTGCAAAAAGCATCCGACGAGCTCAAGCAGGAAAACGTAAGACGGCTGCTCGACTGCATATCCAAGTTACCCGACCGCACCCGTCATTTGATCCGCGCGGGCCTGGACGGCATCCGTATGGAAGCCCTCACCGAACAATTGAATTTGAAACCCAACGCCATTTATCAACTCCGTCACCGGGCCCACCTGACCCTGAGAAAGTGCATGGAGCAAAGAACACCCGAATCATGAGCAATTACGACAAAGACCCCGATTTCCTGGATTTGCTTGCCGCTTGGCACGAGAACAAGACCGTGTCTCCCGCCCGAAGGAAGGAACTCCTCGAACGACTCGAGCAAGACGCGCAATTACGGCTCGAATTGGCCCGTGAAATTGAGATGGCAGGTCTCACTCGGGCCGCCCAAGCCGGAGAGCCCCGCTGGCTCGAACTCGAAGATAAAATCGGGGCAAAAACGGAAAACTCCCCGGACTTCGAGGCCGAGGTCATGAAGAAGTTGCAAGAAAACAGTCCTGACAACCACAGAAAGAATATTCTTACCTTCCCCCATCTGGCATGGTTGGGAATTGCCGCCGCCTTGGTCTTTGCCTTCCTGAATCTTTCGAACAAGGAAGCGGTGGATTCAGGCGTGGCCAAGCTCATACGGCTCGAGGGAGTTACAAAGCCCATGGACATTGAAAAGGTTTTGCAAAAGGATGAAGAGTTCGCCATCGAAGATGGATTGGTTGAAATGACCTTCCGCGAGACAGGGGTCAACCTCGTGGGAATAGGTCCTCTCAATATGACCATAATGGGCAACGATCGGGTTTTCCTTAAAGAGGGTGAGATTAAACTGGTGGTCCCCCCGCAGGGAATCGGTTTTGTGGTCGATACCATGGAAAGAAAGTTTGTGGATTTGGGAACGAGTTTTGTCGTTCAGGCAAATGAGCAGGGTTCGAAAATCCTTGTTTTGGAAGGAGAAGTGGCAGTTGGCGGACGAGACGACAGTCCGAGCAAATTGATGGGCAAAGGCTCCATGGCCGATTTTGACCGCAGCGGAAAAGTGCAAGTGCGGGGAGAGAAGGCAAGTGGCGTGCCTGAGCTATCAGTCCCACCCATGATCCAAACTGATTCCTCTCTGAAGGGAAGAATCTTCGGAATAAAAAAAGGATCCGAACCAAGACCCGAAGGAAAAGACGAGATCCAGGAAACAACGATCACCAAAAGATTCTTACCTTTGGTCAAATCAGGTTTTAAGAATCAGAAAAAACTCGGACAATTTGTACAGGGTCGGCCTTTGCGCTTCCTTGGGATTGCCGGCAGCTACAACCATTTCCCTGAAAACGTGAGCCTCGATTCTTATTCCACGATTCATGGATGGATGGCGTGGTTCAGTGGACAAGTCAAAGCTCCCGAACCGGGGAAATATCGGTTTTGGGGCTACGCGGACAACAACTTGCTTGTATCCATTAATGGAAAGGCTGTGTTTGAGGGCTCTCGGGCAGATTCACATTTTCGCAACGACCTCAACGTTTTCCGCAAAAACCACCCATCCTTGCCTTGTTTGAACTCGAGATCCGGGTTTGCCCGGGGAAAATGGATCACCATTGGAGATGATCCTGTTCGGATTGACCTTCTCTTTGGGGAAAGAAGTGAAAACCTTACCTCCGGTATCCTTCTCATCGAGAAAGAAGGTTCGCCCTACGACAAAACATACTGGGGGCAACCCATGTGGCCTCTCTTTCTAACGGAGTTCCCAACCGACAAGCAATTGGCTGAACTTGATCAGTTGAGAATGCACATGGAGGAAAACATCAAGGGTTCGTTCTCGGTATCTCGAGAAGCCGTCTGGAAGGTTACGTCCGGATCCTAGGTTTCTTGAAATCGATTTTCCTGTTTGCCCACGAACAGCATCATTGAAAGGATAAATCAACTTACCTTGCTTTTATGAAATATAAACATGCTCTCTCATCCTGCATTATAATCTGCTCCCTTGGACTTGCTTCATTGTCCGCCCAAAAGAGCATCGATCTTTTTAATGGCAAAGATCTGTCCGGTTGGATCGGAAAAGACCAATTCTGGAGAGTGGAAAACGGCGCCATCATTGGAGAAACCACCGCAGAGAACCCAACTCCCGCAAACACTTTTCTTATTTGGAAAGGTGGAGAAGTCCGGGATTTCGAATTCTCCTGTCAGGTCAAATTTCAGGGAAATAACTCCGGAGTTCAGTACCGCAGCAAAGCGGTGGGTGACTTGAAAGATTGTGTGCTGACAGGCTATCAGGCGGACTTACACCCCAAGCAGGAATTCTTTGGGATGCTCTACGGAGAAAAGTACGGCAAACGGGGAATCATTGCCAGGCGTTGGCAAAAAGCGGACGCACGGGGAGACAAGGACGTTAAAATTCTTGGTTCGGTGGGGGATAAAACCGAACTCGATGGGGCCAAATGGAACAAGTTGACTATCGTCGCCGTGG
>JAYOII010000318.1:3500-3961 GCA_038118685.1 Opitutia bacterium | reverse complement strand
AACTTCCTGTGCTTTTTTCAGGCCCCCGATCGATTTCCAAAGGGAAGGGCGGTAATTTAGGTCATAGGAAACGATGACACCGTGTGCTTTGGCGGCTATGACGGCTTCCGTTACGGCCTCGGCGGTCGATTCCGAAAGTGCAGCGAAAATCCCACCGGTATGGAGCCACCTGGCCCCTTGTCTGCCGAAAATTTCATTCCAATCAAAGTCCCCCGGCTTGATCTGGGAAGCGGCGGAATTACCCCTGTCGGACGTTCCGACTGCTCCTCGCAAACCGTATCCCCGCTCGGTAAAATTCAAACCATTTCGGATTTTCCGCCCGATTCCATCAAAGTCCTCCCAACGGATCAGGTCCGTCGATACTCCCCCTTGCAGGATCAGGTCTTCGAGTAGTCGGCCGACTTCGTTTGCGACGAAGGAAGTGGCCACGGCGGTTTTCATCCCAAAGCAGCGTCGAAGAC
>JAYOII010000318.1:0-3490 GCA_038118685.1 Opitutia bacterium | reverse complement strand
CGACGTTGTACTCTCCTCCGCCTTCCCAGGCATTGAAAGATCGGGTGGTTCGTACCCGGCCCTCTCCGGGGTCGAGTCTGAGCATGATTTCTCCAAAGGAGACGAGGTCCCATTTGCATTCCGAAGCAGGTCGAAGATCGAGCGTGTTCATAGTAAAGGGTAATCAGATGGCTAAGGGAAATTGCTTTGGGTCGAATGAGACGTCGGTGTTCCGCGCCAAATGGGCGAATTCCTCCAGTTCTTTTTCGCTGAAAAGCAAGCCATCGTTCTTTTCGGACTTGAGGGCGAACTTGGCTTCCATTTCACCGGGGAGAAGACAGTTCTCGTTTCCTTCCTTGAGTATGTCGTTTAGTACGGCCCGTAAGTTTGCCTCTTGGTTGCGGTTGGAGGCGAAATTGCCGGCGTCGAAGGCTTCGGGGTGGATGACCTGAAAGAAGAAATTACAGGAAAATTTCTCCTCCGGAATATCTTTGGGAATACCTCGCACGGTGGGCAGGGATCCTCCGGACATTGCCCCCATGATTTCGTTGAGGAGGCCCAATCCGTATCCTTTGTGAGCCCCAAAAGGCAAAAGTGAAACGGCTTGGTTCGGGTCGGTTGTTTCGTTTCCTTCGGCGTCAACGGCGGCATGAGGAGGAAGACCCTTTTCTTCTCTCTTCAATTGTTGGACCCGTCCCATGGCTATAACCGAAGTCGCCCAGTCCACTACGACGGGAAAGCCCACGGCTTCCGTGGTCGGCAAACCCCAGGAATGCGGGTTGGTTCCGAGGGTGGGGGTCTTGCCTCCGAAGGGTACGACCTCGGCCAGGGTAGAGGTGCAATTGGTGTAGGCATAATAACCTCGGGTGGCGGCTTTCATGACGTAACCGCCTCCCCAAAGATAGTGAAAGGCATTGTCGACGATTACCGTGCCGGAACCGTGCTTGTCGGCCATTTCGATACAAGCCTCAATGGCATCGCAGGCGATCGCTTGACCGACTTTGAGATTGGCGTTCCACGTCTGGCAGGCATCGAATCTGGACTCTTTGATTTCAACTTGAGCCCTGGGCTTGCATCCTCCGACGGCGGAACCGAACAATTCATCCAAATGCAAGGCTTTGAGGGCATTGTGAGTCCTCACTCCGTGACGGGTTGCGAAAGCGGCGAATTCGGCTACGGCCTTCGCTTCTTCCCGATCAAACCCACGATCCTCGAATACTTGGCCGACAAGTTGGTTGTGAAGGTCTTCCGAAACGACGTAAAAAGTATCTTCCATGGGGCGTAGGACGTCAGACTTCGTTGGCTTGCGCCAAGGCAGGTTCTCCGTTGAGAACGTTGATGAGGTTTTGGGTGGCCATGGTTGCTTGCCTGACGACGGATTCGTAGGTCCGTGAACCGATATGAGGAGTAATCAAAGCACCCGGGGCATGAAGCAGAGGGTGGTCGGCCGGAGGTGGTTCTACGTCCAGAACGTCCGATCCATATCCCTTAAGCTTACCTATTTCCAAAGCTTCCACGATTGATTGCGTGTCAACTAATTCACCGCGTGCGCAGTTGAGCAGAATGGCCCCGTCCTTGATCAGTTTCAAGGATGCCGAATTGATCAACTTGTGCGTATTCTCCGAAAGGTTGAGGTGCAGGGAGAGGACGTCGGCATTCTCAAGAACTTCCTCCAGGCGGGCCGCCCGGGTGATTTGATGAGCACTTGCAAAGTCGTTGTCCCAATAGGGGTCGTAGGCCTTCACTTCCATCCCGAAGGCTTTGGCTCTCAAAGCGACTTCCTTGCCGATCCGGCCGAAGCCAATGACCGAAAGAGTCTTCCCCATGATTTCGTTTCCGGTAAGACGGGTCCATTCACCTTTGCGAGTGTGGTTCGCCTCTTCGCATAAGTTTCTGCAGATGGAAAGGAGAAGAGCAAAGGTGTGCTCGGCTACGGTCGTATGATTGACTCCGGGACAGAAAGTCACCGGAATCTTGTTTTGGGTTGCGAAGTCGAGGTCGATCTTGTCCAACCCGATCCCATATTTTGAGATCAATCGAAGCTTGGGCAGAGATTTTCGCATGACCTCTGCGGAGATAGCGTCGTCTCCGCAAAGAAATGCATCGAAGTCACCGGCCAAATCGAGCATTTTTTCTTCACTGAGGGGACCGCGTTCGCGCACGATCTCGTACCCTTGCGATTCGAGTAACTCGTGATGCTTGCCCGGAGTGTCTTGATAGGAGGTCGTGGTGAGAAGGATTTTCATCGTCTAAAAATGCCTCAATTGTATCTAGCCGATTGAAAGCTCGGCAAGTAGAAACGCAATTGCAGGCCGTTTATTTCTTTCCCAACTTTTGTAGCTTGAGGTCCAAGGTGTTTACCTTGGCCGCAAGCTTCGAGTTCTTGAGGTGAAAGTGCCCGATGAGAAGAAGGACCCCAAAGGCGATCAGGGCGTAGCGTCCGACGTGAAAACCCTCCAGTGTCTTGTTCCAAGCAGTCAGGAAGGCCGCCGAGCCCATTACGGCCAAGGCAATGAGAAGGGTGGTGTTCCAGATCCAGCGGGCCATGCCTTGGGGCCTTTCTTTTCCAAGAACCTTTCGGTTGTTGATCAAGAGAAAGAAGCTCAGGTAGGCCACGGGAATCAGGGTGAACCCGATGATCGAGGTGGGCACGGCAAGCCAAAAACCGTGCTCTCCCCATACGAAGGGTCCGAGTACGCCGAGACCGGCCATCATAGCTCCTCCCAGAAAGACCGGACCCTTGTGCGGTTTGCCGAGAACCTCGCAAACGGCGTGACCGTTGATGGTCATGAGAATGATGATGGTGGAGAGAGCCATGCCGAGCACGCCGAGCCCGAAGATGGTAGGAGCCAAGCCATCTTTACCCAGCAAGCTTTCAAGCGAAGTTGCCAGTTGCTTGGCGTCCCGCTTGACCAACATGGCCGCTAAATCAAGGTCTGCGTTCGAAAGGCCTGCCTGAAGTTCTTCCTGCTGGACGGGGGCAAGGGAAGCGTACTTTTCCTTGCCGATTTCGGCCTCTATCCTGGCAGTGGTCAATTTGTTGAAGCCGGATGCGAGTTTTGGATCGATCACTCGGTTCTCATAGTCCTTGTAGGCAGATTCCGGCTTGCCATAGAATTGGGAACCGGCAGCAATGACTACGCAAGAAGTCGCCATGACGTAAGGAATAAGCAAGGCGGTCCAGAGATCGAATTTGGCCAATCCGCGGTGCTCGCGACCCCATCGGCGACGCAACAGGACGAAGGGCATGAAGAAGGTCATGTTAATACCTACGGCAGTAGCGGCGGCGGCAACCATGACGTCTCTTTGGGTGCCGATGATCTTGTTTTCCCAAAAGGATCGGAACTCTCCGGATTTCTCGAGATATGGAACATAAGTCTCGGCTGGTTCGGAAATGAGAGAGAGATCGGGGACGAAGCCTTTCGCCACCTTTCCCCACTCCAATTCACCGGTGCCAGCCATCTTGACCACCACCCCAAAGAAGGCGATGACAATGAGTCCGACCATGATC
>JAYOII010000317.1:0-3971 GCA_038118685.1 Opitutia bacterium | reverse complement strand
AATACATTGACAGCCTTAGTGCAAAATTATTGGATAAATAACCCCTTCCTATGGCAATCTTTAGACATCAAAGACCATGACATGCCCCAAATGCGGTTTTTCAAATAACCCCAACGACACCCGTTGTCAAAAATGCGGATCGACCCTACCGTTACCCCAGCAACCCGCTCCACAGTCGCATGCCCAGCCCGCTCCACAGCAGTATGCCCAGCCTGCTCCACAGCAGTACGCACAACCCGGTCCACAGCAGTACGCACAACCACAGCAGGTAGTCTACGCTTCTCCACCTAAATCCAAGGGCGTGGCCTTTCTTCTGTGCTTCTTCTTCGGGCTGTTTGGGGTCCATCATTTTTACATGGGTAACATCGTCATCGGAGTCATACAGCTTCTCACCTGCGGAGGGTTTGGAATTTGGTGTTTGCTTGATCTCATCATCATCTTGTGCGGTGGCTACACGGACGGAGAAGGTAGGTTACTGCAATAATACCGAAGCCCTCTCATCCCCTCAAAAACAACACCTTTTTCCAAATGCTCAAGAACGCACCCTTGACCCCGGTCATTCTGATAGGCGTTTTTACGTTTTTGTTCATAGGCGCAACCTTGCTTTTGGCCTTCAATATCTTTCTCGAGCCAAGAGGGACTTTGGTTTTGGCTGGGATTGCTTTTGTTTGTTGGTTCGAGTTCTTGTTGGGATTCATGATCGGGGCATTCCTTATCAAAGGTTTCTTTGGAGATGGTTTGTCCGGAGCCATCACCGCGATTCTGTTCAAGGTAACCACGCTTTACGGGCTAATCGGAATCGTCACCTTGATCGCCTTCGCTTTTTTCCCCGAATCCCCCCAGCGCGACAACCTTTTCGGGGCAGCCATCTTTTTCGAATCGATCCTGTTTTTTGCCATCGGCACGGCTTTGATTTATTTCGATTACCGCAACCAAGCGGATCAGAAACAAGTGCTTGCAAAAAGGGAAGAGCACACGACGAAATCATACGATCTTTCCGGAATTCTCCTTTCCATGCGGGACCTCAAGGTTGAGGAAACAGACACCTTGTCGCGCTTTGACCGTCTCATGAAAAAACTCGAAAATGCCGAACAGTGCCTGTCTCATTCACACGGCGGCGGATTGGCCAACCAAGTTCCTGACTTCAAGTCTCTGGACCTGCAAATTTCGGAAACCATCGACAACCTGACAATCTCCTCCACTTCGCTCTCTAAAGAAGGAACGAAAGTTTCCGAGGAGACTCTCCAGAAGATGGAGAAAGATGCAAATGGTCTTCATTCTCTATTGGCAAGGGCAAGATTGCTCTAAGACGACTCAAATCAAGAAATCAGAAAGACCATGGCCATTCTAGAGGTATTGGAATTTTTTGATCCAAGCGGGGAAATCATCGTCATCAAACGCCCGGAGATTGGGTCCGGTGAATTCAAATTGGGGAGCCAACTCGTAGTTCAGGAAAGTCAGCTTGCCATTTTCTACAAGGACGGACGGGCCCTTGACATGTTCGAAGCCGGTCGCCATACGCTCTCCACCATGAACCTGCCCTTTTTGGGCAAAATCATCGGAGCCCCCTTCGGACAATCACCCTTCCGGTGCTATGTTTATTTCGTAAGCACAAAAACCTTCACCGGCATGGGATGGGGAACCGGAACACCCGTGAACTTCAGGGATTCCGAATTGAGGATGATTCAACTGAGGGCTCACGGATCCTTTGCCATCCGCATCATACAGCCCAGAACCTTCCTTCAAACGATCATGGGCACGATGGGGAAGGAGACCACCTATCAGATCGAAGAGTACATTCGGGCCTTCATTATTTCCAAGCTCAACGTTAACTTGGCAAAGCACCTCGACACGATTTTCGACTTGCCTCTCCACTACGACACGATCGCTCTGAAGACGAAGCAGGACGTCCGGGAAGATTTGTTGCAATACGGAATCGAATTGGTGGATCTCATAGTCGAAGCGATTACACCGCCCCCCGAAGTTCAGGAAAGAATTGATCAGGCCTCCGGAATTGCCGCTCAAGACACGGACAAATACAAGGACATCGGAACCATCGATGCCATGAAAGACGCGGCAAAAAACCCCGGCGGATCCGCCGGGGAGGGAATTGGCGCAGGCTTGGGTTTGGGCATGGGAATGAACATGGCGCAAAATTTTATGGCGGGTATGCCAAAGGATAACGCACAGCAACCCACCCCGCCTCCCGACCCTGAGAAAAAAATCGACGTCACCGCAGAACTGATCAAAGCAAAGGAGTGGTTTGAAAGCGGCTTGATCACCGAAGAGGAATACAACCTGAAACGAAAAGAGCTGCTCAAGCTCTAATCCGAGTAACACCCTCCTCTGGCAAGACTTGTTCGGATTATTGGATTGCCCACAGGGTTTGTCTTGCTCTGTAATCGAGACTTCCCCTGACCTCTACGATGAAATTATTCCACCTTGCCCTCGTCCTTGCTTTTCTTCCCGCGGGCTCCTTCGCCAAGAAGATACCCGCTCCCGACCGCGTGCAGATCAAGCCTGCCCCCAGGCCTCTGCCGCGTCCATTGCCGGGTCGAGGCCCTATCCTCCGCCCCGGAGGACCCGTCCAGGAAAAAGCTCCCCCCGCTTGGTCGAGCCATCAGCACGTGTTCACGGGCACCCTGAACAAAGTCGTGGCCGGTCCGGTCGGTCGGTCCTTCCCGCCCATGTTCACTCACAAGCTCACCTTTACGGTCAAGGAAGTCATCCGGGGGGACCTCAAACCCGGGGATGAAGTGACTGCCTCGCACGTCGCGCGCCAACGGGTTAGGCCCGACTTCCCCGAAGGCAAGGTTTGCGTCTTCGGGGGGGACAAGAGCCGAGGAACCCTCCAGGCCAAGGACGTGGTGGAGTTCGACCCGGAAAAGATCGATGCCATTCGCTTGGCCTGCGCCCTGCCTCTCGGTTGGGGCGGTGATCTCTCAAAGATTCGTTCTCCTTGGGCCGATCTGCCGGCCAAGTGGCCGGCCAACTTGAAGGAAGGTGCCAAGCATTTCTGCGCCACGAGCGGGCGCCCTGCCCTCGGTTTCGGATCGGGAGCCAGTTTCGAAGTGGAAAAAGTACCACCCGAGAAGGAAATCAAGTGGACCAACCCGGATGGAGACGGGGAATACAAGATCACCGTGAGCAACTCGACCGGTCAACCGGTCACAGTCCCTGCTTTGCGAAGGGTCGGTGAAAAGATTCTCTGGAAGGAGAGCTTGGTCGTTCTATGCCAAAGCAAGACCTACCCGGCACCGGGAGCCAAGGGCCTGTCTTTCGAAACCTTGCCCGTAACGCTCCAACCCGGTCAAAAGGTCTCGGGAATCGTAAACCCCCTTGCCCTCGAAGGCCCGAGCTGGCCCAAGGGTGGATACCGTATCTCCTTCCAGATTTGCCTCGGGGAGAGAAGCTCGACTCAATCCTTTTACTACATGTCCCGACACCACAACGCCATCCGTTCCAAACTAAAGGCCAACCAACCCATCCGCTCGGTCGGGGACTGAGCGTTGGCCCTATGTTCTTCTTCCACCGAGATTGCCAAATGAAAAACCTTTTTTTGCTTCTTTTCCTCTCCTCTTCTTTCAGCTTCACCTCTCTTGGGGCAAACGACCTCCCCAAGGTTCTGATCATGGGGGACTCGATCTCCATCGGATATACGCCGCACGTCGTTGAAAACTTGAAGGGAGTCGCGGAAGTCCAGCGTCACAAGGGGAACGCCGGTCCGACCATCCGGGGAATGGCCAAAATCGAGGAGTGGTTGGAAGATGGAAAATGGGACCTGATCCATTTCAACTGGGGCTTGTGGGATATGTACGGTTGGGAATACCACAAGGAGGATCGTTCCCCGAAAGCCTACGGGAAAAGGCTCGAGTTCTTGGTCGCTCGATTGAAGAAGACCGGAGCGCATCTCATTTGGGCGACCACCACGCCGGCTTGCCCAGCCCACGAAACCCCCATGAAACGGCGGT
>JAYOII010000316.1:0-3982 GCA_038118685.1 Opitutia bacterium | reverse complement strand
CGAGAAACCACCCTCCGCCGAGTTGCGACCCGACCAGAAGGACAGTGACTCCCTACCCGAATACGATGTTCTGGACGCAATCCTCCATGCCTACGTGGAAGAGGGAAAATCCATCTCGACTCTTCTGTCGTTGGGCTTCGATGAAGAAACTGTCCGGCGGATCGTTCGCATGGTCGATTTGAACGAGTACAAACGCAAACAGGCGGCTCCCGGACTCAAGACCACTCCCCTCGCCTTCGGGGTCGGCAGGCGCATGCCCATCGTCCAAAAATACGCCAACTGAGATTTTCAAGACACATGAATCAATCCGAAAAATTATTCGAACGGGCCAAAAAGCTGATCCCCGGGGGGGTCAATTCACCAGTTCGGGCATTCCGAGCGGTCGGCGGTTCACCCTTTTTCACGAAAAAAGCGAGCGGTTGTCGATTGACCACTGCGGACGACCGTGAACTGATCGATTACGTCTGCACTTGGGGCCCCGCTATCCACGGACACGACCACCCGGTCATTCGGGCAGCTGTCGCCGATGCCCTCGCCAAAGGGACCAGTTTCGGCACACCCGGCCCGGCGGAGGTTGAAATGGCCGAGTTACTCGTGGAAATCGTTCCCTCGGTCGAGAAAGTGCGAATGTGCAACAGCGGCACGGAGGCCACCATGTCGAGCATCCGTTTGGCCCGCGGATTTACGGGAAGGTCCAAGATCATAAAGTTCGCAGGCTGCTACCATGGACATGTCGACAGTTTGCTGGTAAAGGCGGGTTCGGGAGCCCTCACCTTGGGCAACCCGGACAGCGCGGGTATTCCGGAAAGTTTCGCCAAGGAAACCATCGTCCTTCCCTATAACGATCTTAACGCAGTGGCGGACGCCTTTGCTCAATCGGGTGAAGGTATCGCCGCCATCATCGTGGAACCCTACCCGGCCAACTGCGGTTTCATTATGCCCGAGGAAGGATACCTGGAAGGCTTGCGCAAGACTTGCACGGACAACGGATCGGTCCTGATCTTTGACGAAGTGATGACCGGTTTCAGATTGGGAATCGGGGGTGTGCAGGAAAGAACGGGGGTCACGCCCGACTTGACCGCAATGGGCAAGATCATCGGGGGCGGCTTGCCAGTCGGGGCTTTTGGCGGAAGAACGGAGATCATGGATTGCCTCGCCCCGTTGGGACCGGTCTATCAAGCTGGCACCTTGAGCGGAAACCCACTTGCCATGGCCGCGGGTATTGCATCGCTCAGGATGCTCAAGGAAAACCCGCCCTACGATCGATTGGAAAAACTTGGAGCCATGCTTGCCGGAGGAATCAAGGAAACAGCGAAGGAAAAGGGAATCGCACTTCAAGTTCCGCATGTCGGATCCATGTTCTGCCTTTTCTTTTCGGAAACACCGGTCAGGAATTTCGATCAGGCTTTGAACTCGGACGGCGAGGCCTTCAAGAGAATTTTCCATGCCTGTCTGAAAAATGGAATTTACCTTCCTCCCTCAGCCTACGAGACCTGCTTCCTAAGCTCCGCCCATGGGGAAGACGAAATTTCGCAAACGCTGGACCAAGTGCGCTTGGCCTTATCCTAATCCGTCTCCTGCTTACCATTGACTTCACAAATCTCTCCGCAATATATACGATCATGACTCCTCGATTGCTTTTGGCGCTCTCAATTTTCTTTCACGCATTCGCCGCCAATGCCGTGGCGCAAGATGACCGAATCCCTTTTTACGAGGATTACTTCCAAAAGTCAGATCTCAATGGCTTTATCCGTGCGGCAAAGAAATTTCTCGAGGACAAACCCAAGGCAGCCGAAAGTCCCCGGGTGGCCATGGATTTTCTGATGGCGGCCAAGGTCGCCCGCAATTCCCAAGCCGTCAATGAGGCAATCAGTTACCTTCTCTTTCGATATCCAAGCAGTCTGCCTACGCTTCACTACCTGAGCAGCTTCGAAAAAGGCTCCCAGAAACTGACCGAAACACTCAAGACTCAGGCGGATTCGGCCAATTTGGGAGACAAGGAGTTTGCAGTCGCTTATTGCCGCACCCTTCTTCTCATCGCCCGGGCAAAGAACCCCGAATTACTGAAAGACTCCGGTCTTCGTTTACGGGCCTATATGCTCGCGGTCAAGGCCGAGGTAGACGAAATCGAAAAAGTCGCTTCCCAGTCACTCGCCAAAGACAGCGGAAAAAACACCAATCTGGGTAAAGCGATCAAGATCGTTCTTTCCGAAAAAACCATGATCGAGAAGATTCAGGCGTTGGATGAACTTGAAGGAAAAGACGTGAGCTTCTGTATTCAATTCTATCTGGCCCAGCTAAGCGATGAACAAAGAAAATCGCCCGAAGTCCTCTCGCTTCAGCTTAAACAGACACTCTTTGATGGAATAGGCAACAAGGAGGGAAGCGTTGAAAAGGCGTTTGAGATCCATGCATCTTTGCCGACGAAAACCAGTAAGCTTGCAAAATACCAGACCTTCCTTGCCTTCGCCCAGCACCTCGACGGCAAAGACGATGAAGCAATCAAGACGCTCAAAAAGATTTCCTCAAAATCCTCGGACAAGATTTCCGCGCAATGGGGTAAAACCGCTCAGTCCTACGCGGATGGGCTTCAACACTCCGAAAACCGCAAAAGACTTCTTCTTGAAGCATTGGGAAAAGGAATCGACCGAATGAGCGAGGAGACGGACGCGTTTTTCCTCAAAATCAATTGGAGTACCGACTCCGATCCTGAAACGCCTCTTCAGTACCATGCTTGTCTAGGTCTGTCCAAGTCCAAGGAATCCTTTGAAATCCAAATTTTCGCCGAAGACAAACTGACCTTTGCTTTCAGCACGAATCCCCAAAGCGCATCCATCGTTCCTCCCTCGGGCGAAAACATCATATCCTTCCAAAGTTCAGGGGCTCTTCCCGTGCCTCAATTCGACGTGGTTCGCGATATCGGCGACGGGAGCTTCAACTACAATTTCAATCTCGGTTTCGCAACCAGTTTCGCAAAGCTCGCGGCCGAAGGAACCAACTTCCTGAAAAATCCCTATGTTGGGACGGACAAAGGCAGGGAAGTCCTGATCAATTATGTGCTTGGAAACAAGCCTATTTGGCTGGGATCGGCCAAGTCCATCAAAGGGGGAACGTCTTACCCAATCTTCAGCATCACCCCCAATGACCCCTCGCCCACCGAAGCGAACCTGGCCTTTGACATTTCAGGCAACCTGACTTCCTTGTCGCTTGGAAACGTATCTTTCTCCACGATCCTGCGCGGTGATGCCGAGATCCTGGAAAAAATGCCGGCATGGCCCGACCTGCCAAAGAGGGAAGAAGAAAAATTCGACTTCGCCCTCTTCATGGAAATGGTCAGCCAACTATCCAAAGCGACCACTTCGCAAAAATAAATTACCCCAAAGATCAAAAGGTATCCCGTAAAAATGAAAAAGGGGGCCTTCGTTTTCCTTTACACATTGGTGCTTTCCCTAACCGGAGGGATTGCGAAAGCCATAGAGGTCAAAGTTCTCCGAGATTTACCCTATGCAGGAACCGCCAACCCCAGGCAAACCCTTGACCTCGCAATACCCAAAGAAAGCACCTCCGAAAAAAACGGTCGCCCTCTCGTTATTTGGATACATGGTGGAGGGTGGAAAAACGGGGACAAGCGAAGCGGTCATCGGCCTGATCGCTTGCGAACCCTCGTGCAAACCGGAAGATATGCCGGCGCTACGATCGCATACCGCTTGAGCGGAGAAGCCAAGTGGCCCGCTCAAATCCATGATTGCAAAGCGGCCGTCCGCTGGCTTCGGGGGAATGCCGAGAAACATGGGATCGATCCTCACAGAATTGCGGTTTGGGGTTCCTCGGCAGGAGGACATTTGGTTTCGATGTTGGGTTCGAGTGGCGGGGTAAAAGAACTTGAGGGAAAACTAGGCAAGCATTTGGATCAGTCGAGCCGGGTTTCCGCAGTTGTCAATTACTATGGCCCGAGCGCACTTCTCCAAATGGACGATTACCC
>JAYOII010000315.1:0-3985 GCA_038118685.1 Opitutia bacterium | reverse complement strand
CGAGGTGGCCTTGATTTATGCCGGCGATTTGGAACAAAACGTTACGATGGGTGGAGAAGACCCTGTCATCACTCTGTTCTGGGGTGATGAAGATGCCGGCCAAACCACTGACCTCAATGCATCTTCCCCTGATGCCTGGGATGCCTCGAATTTACTAGGCGTTATGCCGACGGGTGAGTTTGCCTTCCCTCTCGCCGGGCTTCAAGTCGGCAAAACTTACTATTATCGATTCTTGGCCACCAATTCGGCAGGTTCGAGTTGGTCGTCTACGGTCGGGACTTTCTCAACCGGTTCTTTCGGTTTTATGGCCGATTCGTTTGCGAGCGGCAATTTACTACTCTGGTTGGACGCAACGGATACGAATGGAGACGGCAATCTTTCCAACGAGCCTCTTGGGGGAGTTCTCGATCAATGGAGGGACAAATCAGGTGCAAGCAGACATGCCGGAAATGGGATAGGCCCCGATTTGAAGGTCGATCGATGGAATGGGTTGCCTACCCTTGCCTTCGATGGTCAGACTCAGTATCTGAGGGTCGAAGATTCGTCCGTTTTCGACTTCGGACAAGATGCAACGATCTTCGTGGTCGCCAAAGGGGATACCTTGTCCGATTGGCGGCCCATACTCTCCAAACGCGGAGAAGATGGGGTCGGTTGGCAATTCCGAAAGGACAATACTGACTTCGCCACTTTCACTGTCAGGGGCACGACTGGAAACGATGGTCAGCGAGGAGGAACTCAGATCAATGGCGAGGTTCACGTCTGGGCCATGAGGAAAAGCGCTCTCAAGCGTACTCAGTGGGCGGACGGAAACGAGGAGTATGACATCGACGACCGGGATCCGGTTCCTCCCACTTCCAGTGATTTGATCATCGGTGCCCGAGACCAGAATGGCATCACTGCTTTCGGCGGAGTGGAGATCGGTGAGATTCTCATATTCGATTCGGCCTTGAGTGATGCAGAGGTTTCTCAAATGCAAGGGCATCTGGCTCACAAGTGGGGGTTGACGAGCTCCATGGCCAACGAGCACCCCTACAAAAATTCGCCGCCTCTTTTTGAAAACCGCCCCGAGATTACTCTTCAGCCGAGGTATACTTATTTTTATCAAACCGGAGTCCCGGTCAGTCTTCAGATCACCACGAACCGTCCTGCCGATGCGTTTGCAGCGATGGGTTTACCCCCCGGATTGGAGCTAAACGCCACGACCGGATTGATTTCCGGGATGCCTTCAACAACCGGAAGTTTCACGTCGACTCTCGAGGCAAGCAACCAATTCGGTTCATTCGAGAAAACCGTCGTACTTGACGTAAGAGACTATTCGGCGTGGCGTTTTTCAAGCGACGTCACTTTTCCCGGTTACACCGGAGCTTCCGAGATTTCCGATTTTCCCGTTTACCTTGAGCTGAACGATTCCCTCTCGGGTTTCTCCTACGAGCAATTTGCATCTCCTTTCGGATACGACCTTCGGTTCGTGTCCAACACCACCAACGAGGAAATCGAATACGAGATCGTCAAATGGGATCCGGCCGGCCAATCATCCTTCTGGCTCAAGCTCCCACAACTCAACGGCAGCACTTCGATCAAGGCCCTGTGGGGCAATCAAAACGCTCTTGTTCAACCCGGGTATTCGAAGGACGGTCGGATTTGGTCCAAGTTCCGAGGCGTCTGGCATATGGACGGAACGGCGGATGATTTGGTCAAAGAGTCAAGCAGTAGCTTTCACGCCATTCCTTATAATTTCGAAACCCTGAGAGCCCCGGGAGTCATCGGCACCGCGCTTAGCTTTGACGGTGTGAATGATTATCTCGACATGCCGCTTGATTCTCACCCTCCGGCCGATGCAAGACAAGTTACCTTTTCGTTTTGGAGTTATGGGGGTACCAGGCATTTGAACAACAATTCGATTTTGGAATCAGGTTCTTCCTTGGGGCGCCATTTGAACATCCATCTCCCTTGGTCGAATGCCAGAGTTTATTGGGATGCAGGAGTGGGAGGAATCGACCGGATTGAAAAAGATGATCCGGTTTATAGCGGAAGATGGACTTATTGGGCGTTTCAAAAGGACCGGGACACCGGAGCCATGTATATCTACAGGGACGGGGTTCTCTGGCAGTCCGGTTTCTCAAGGACCCGTCCTTTCGGTGCCCCGGTCGACAGTTTCCGGATCGGTTCGGCCAGGTATGGCGGAAACCATTGGCATGGCTTGTTGGATGAACTTCGGATCAGTCCAAGAATCGAGTCGCCGGATTGGATTCTCGCATCCTTTTTGAGTCAAACTCCCGGTACGAACTTTGCCCAAATGCAGGCCGTTCAAGGTCCTCCCACCATTTTGGATGGCCAAGTGGTCGAAGGGTATGCCAATGACCCTGCTCGCCAAGTTTCTTATCAAGTCCGCACTTTCCCGAGCGCCGATTCTTTCTATGCGGTTGGCCTTCCGGCTGGAATGGATCTGAATCAAACAACCGGTGTCATCAGTGGTCAGCCTGTTCAAGGAGGAAATTATCAAGTCACGATCACGGCCCAGAACAGCTTTGGATCAGACCAATCCGTCCTCCAACTTGCTATCGTCGAACTCAGTGGCTTTACCCACCAAACTACGCTTGATTTTTCCGCTTACACGGGTTCGACGCTCCATGACTTTCCCGTCTTGATCAGGCTTGACTCAAACATTCCCAACTTCAGCCTCAAGAGCTTCAAGTCCCCCATGGCCAACGACCTCCGCTTTTTCGACAATTTGGGTCGCGAGCTCAGTTACGAGATTGATTTGGTTGACCATTCGACCGGTTCGCTTGCGGTTTGGGTTGAGATCCCCGAAATGAGTTCGGCTACGACCGTCAGCGTGAATTGGGGAAAAGCCAGCTTGGCGGATAAACCACCCGTCTATGCGGACGACGGATCGGCTTGGTCGAACGGTTACCGAGGCGTGTGGCACTTTCGTCCGATGAACGAGGTCGGTGTTCTTACCGATTCATCCTATTACCGGAATCACGCCTTGGACGACTTTGGTTTCACTCAACCCGCTTCCGTGATTGGCAGTGGTCGGAGTTTATCCGGGGGAAGCGAAAAATTCATTCGCCTGCCCTCTTCTCATTCCCTCGATTCTCTTCATGAGGAAAGCTACAGCTTTTCCGCTTGGGTCAGGCTTGAAGAGCAACCGGAGTCGGTCGCCCCCGATTCAGTTTTTGGCATCGGATACCTCATGACTCCCAACGATTCGTACTTTGACGACATCGAAACGCTCATTGCTCTTGAACCCCAGGCGGCCGGTGCCCGCATCATGCAGGCAGGTCCACGGCAAGGCTTGTACTTGAGCGGTGACAATGATTTCAAAAATGCGGGTATAGGTATCAATCGGAATGACAATTACATGACCTTGTTCCTCACCATGTTCACCCCGGCTGAGTCGGGTCTGCATCAATTCCGCTGCACCGACAAGGACGACCGGGCCACGATATGGCTGGACCTGGATCAAGACGGACTTTTCGAACTATCGGGCGCCCAAGGAACCGAAAAAATGGGAGGAAATAATAATTTTACCTCCGATCCGATTTACTTGGACGCCAATCAATCTTACAAAATGGCCATTGCCCATGGCGAATGGGGTGGCGGTTCACGGTTGCGCCCTTGGTTTCTGACCCCGAGCTACGATTGGCGTGTCATCGACCCGAGCGATCCAGGGCAAAGCGGGTTTTTCAAGGTTCCATTTGGTCCGGAGATTTCATCCAGACTCAGTCCTTTTATTCTTTATCAACATGGAGCCAACGAAAAAGCTTTTGTCGGGGGAACCCAGTTCGGGGCTACGCATTACTTGACTGGGCAATACGTAACGGCGAGCTCAGGGCAAGGATTGCCTTATTCGCAATGGAAGCACTTGTTTGTAAACGTCGATCACCAGAATGGCTCGGTTCAGGTTTTTCTGGATGGAAACCTCTCGGCAACTCAGAGTTTTGCTCCCGGTTCGAAGTCACCGCCGATTCCGGGACAGGAT
>JAYOII010000314.1:2029-3991 GCA_038118685.1 Opitutia bacterium | reverse complement strand
AGCGAGTGGACTTTGCTAAGATCGACTTGGAAGGTCATGAACTACCCGCACTGCAAGGTTGGAAAAAATGCCTTTCCAAACACAGAGTCAAGGCAATCTACCTCGAAATCATGCCCGAAAACCAGACTAGGTATGGTAGGCAAACCAAAGCTCCCCTTTGCTACTTGGAATCCCTTGGGTTTGAACTTTATCTGTGCAAGAAAGAAGATTTCGGACTCTTTGGAAATGTCCCCGCCAAGGTTTCTCTTCAGCAAGGAAGCCTCCAGCTTTCTCGTTTCAAAACAGAAGAATATCCGGAAGATTTTGCAACCGATATCCTCGCCCTGACACCTACTTGAATAACAAAACCCTGCCCAAAAGAATTTTCATTCTTCGAAACAATGATTTGGGAGACGTATTGGTCGCCACTCCTCTAGCCCATGGTTTGCGAAAGGCATTTCCCGAAGCCCGCATTTCGATGGGGGTTGGAGATTGGGCTAGAAGTCTACTTGAAAACAACCCCGATCTTGATGAGATAGTTCATTGCAACGCCCCTTGGCATAATAAGCAAAATTGCAGGTTCCCCGCCAACTCTCCTCGTACTTTCCTAGAAGGATTGACTTATGTTCTCTGTTCTCGGGAAACACGCTATATCAAAAGACAAAAATACACTCACGGGATCGATTTTCTGGGAAGCAGACAGGGTTCGTGGTTATTAAAACGGGCGGGTATAAAGAAACGCTACGGCGTACGAGGTTACGCGGGTGGAGATACTTGGTGTACGGATTGCGTGGACTTTAGGGGAGACCGAAATGTTGCGGAAGCAGGACTTGCTTTTCTCAAGCTACTTCGTGCCGAAGTGGAAATCGAACCACGCCCCTTCCTCTTTCTTACTGACAGAGAAAAGAAGGACGCTGAAATCAGATGGGGCGAAAGAAAATCGGAGTCAAAACGCATAATTATCGCCCCCGGAGGTGGTTTTCCTGAAAAGTGCTGGGGTGATGGAAGGTTTTCTGAATTAACAAAACTTTTGCTCACGCAAAAAAATCATCAGGTGTTTGTAATCGGATCTCAAGAAGATCGGGCCCGCATCCGTCTTTCGAGTGCAAAGAGCAATTTAGGATTCCAAAACTTCTGCGGAACTCTCAACTTAAGGGATTCGGCTGGTTTGGTTTCAATGGCTGATTTTGTAATTACCAATACCTCCCTATGCATGCATCTTGCGGGAGCTTTTAGGATTCCAGCGATCACTTTACTAGGAGAATGGTACGATTCCGCCAAAACGCACCATCAACAGTGGGGATACCCCGAATGCTTGATTCTAGGCAAAGAATGCACGGAGGGGCGTTCAAATGTAGCGTCTCCCGAAGATGCATTGAGGGCCATGAAAAAAAATCATCCCTTGTTTTTTCACTCGAGCGAATGAAAATTTGCTTTATCTTAGGACCCTATCGACCCGGAAAGTGCGGTATTAGTGATTACGTAGACTTACTCGGCAATGAACTTGCCGGCCGAGGTCATGAAATTCTACGTATAACGATTGATTCCTCTAGTCTTTTTGACGAGTTATCAAGAGATCTTCCCGATGCGGATTTTTATAGTATACAATTCGCTCCTTATGCATTTGCCAAAAGAGGATTGTCGGGGAAATCATTGTTAAGGTTCGCCCAAGCCATTCGTGAAAAAAAGACACAGGTTAATTTTCACGAAATATGGATAGGTGCCTACCCCCGAGCCAGTTGGAAAGAAAAATTCATAGGCGGTTGGCAAAAGCGAGAGATTCTAAAGTTTCTCAACTTAGCCCAACCTCAAGTAATTCATACTTCCAACCCAGCCACAATAGACCGTTTTAAAAGAGAGGGAATCACGGCTGAATTCTTGTATTTGTTCGGAAACATCCCATTTCATTTCTCAGGTAATCATTCCAATGAAATACTGGATGTAGCCTTTTTTGGAACTACTTATGATCAGTTTCCCTACGAA
>JAYOII010000314.1:0-2019 GCA_038118685.1 Opitutia bacterium | reverse complement strand
CTATTGGGAACACACTTGAAAGACATCTCTGACACTTACGACAAGGAGGTGAATTTACGTATTATCGGTCGCCAAAGAGAAAGCGCGGGACTTTCGAAACTAAGGGGGGTGGCAGACACTCATAATTTCAAGACCACGATTACCGGTGAACTTCGACCAAATGAAATTTCTCACCAGTTTCAAATGTGTTCGTTGGGAATTTCCACTACCCCGTATGACGTTTTGGGAAAGAGCGGGGCAACTGCCGCAATGCTCGAACACGGTCTTCCCATCCTAGCCTATGATGACGGGGATACCACCGTTGAAAACGTCTTTGCTCCAAAACCTTTCCACAAGCAAGTTTTCCTACTAAACGATGAAAAGATATCCGGAGAACTCATTAAAATGATAAAACAACCAGTTAAACCTTTCTTCGATGGAGTTTCTCATGTTGCTGAAAAAATGTTAGAATTCATGAATTGAAACCAAAAAAACAAACCAATCCTTATCAAAACCCATGGCCGAAATGGGTGCACTTCGCACTATTCTTTTGGAAACTCTCATGGTTGCTTTTTTGCTCATGGACTCCAAAGTTTTTTAATCCTGTCCGGTTGCTTGTATTGAGGGTTTACGGAGCCACAATCACGGGTACCCCATTCGTCCATTCGAAGGCCCGTATTCAAATCCCCTGGCATCTGACCATGCACCACCGCGCTTGCCTCGGAGAAAGAGCGAATGCCTACTCGCTCGGAACAATCGTAATTATGGAAGGGGCCACGGTTGCCCAAGAAGCCTACCTTTGTACGGGAACACACGACTTCAAGGACCCCACGTTTCAATTAATTACAAAAAAGATAACCGTCGAGGACAATGCCTTCGTGGGCGTACGAGCCATGATAATGCCGGGCATCAAGATCGGAAAAAATGCAATCGTCGGAGCTCAATCGGTTGTCACCAAAAACGTAAAACCAAATCAAATCGTCGCAGGCCAGCCAGCCCGTGAAATCGGTTTACGCAAATCAAAATGAGATCAAAATTATCCCTTGCGATCTCTTCCAACCTTCACTCTGAAATAATCTGGTCTTCACAAACGACATATGGATGTAAAAGAAGTGACAATTTCAGGGGAGATAGGATTCATCGAAGCAAATCATGCAATAATATTACTCAAACCTCCGGTTCACATTCACACCGTCTTCGGAGGCCGGATCCTCCTCCTGCAATGGTTACCCTTTTTTCGCATGAGTTGACTCTTCGTATGACTGAGGAACTGAGGGAAGAATCGGTAGAATGGATTAAGAAATGAGCTCGCAACCGGTTTAAAAAACCCTAAGGAATGCCCTCCCAAGATACTCGCTTGCTCGTCCAATCCTTGATCGGGAGGAAAAACCTCTCCTTTTACCTGGAATGCCTGAAATCACTCACAAGTTTATGCCAAGAGGAAATCAACCTTCTGTTGCACACGGATGGTTCTCTAGATAAGTCAGACATCGAATTCGCCTTGAATCAATTCGATGTTCAATCCGTAAGCTTTCGCGATACGGAAGAAGCAAAACAAACGACCCTAGACCATCTTGAAGGTCGGCCAAACTGCCAAAAGCTAAGGGAAGAATCTCTTTGGGGGATCGAATTTTTCGATCCTTTGTTCGCCAACCCAAGCGATCCTATCAGTCATTACGTCGATGCCGACGTATTGTTTCTCCGCCCCTTTACCGGCTTGTTCGACAGATCGGTAGTCAAAGATGGCGCTGTTTTCTTGCGGGATACCCAGTGGGATGCCTATTGCCTGCGCCCATGGCAACTAATCGGCCCAGGTATTCGACCTACGATTGTCGAAGGTATAACAACGGCTTTGGTTTGCTGGGACAAAGACGCAATGGATTGGGATTATCTCGAATGGTTCCTTGATCAAACGAAGTTTCATCGTATTCCAGAATGGGTTTTGCCGACTGCGCAAGCAGGGTTGGCAAGAAGATGCAAGGCCAAGGTCGTCTCCCCCCTCCAAATAACCAATTTATATCCCAATTCCACCATAGGAAA
>JAYOII010000313.1:0-3991 GCA_038118685.1 Opitutia bacterium | reverse complement strand
GTGATTATTACGGAGCCGAAAACTTCAAGCAAGGCAACGAGGATGGAGATGCCGTCACGGCCAAATACGTCATGGACAAGATCGCTTCCGCGGACCGGGCGAAATTCCTCAAAGCAAGAGATGCTTTTCTCTCCGAAAACCCCGATGATGCAAAGAAGTTGGTCTCTATTTTGAAGGACGATCCGAGCGTTGACGATAATTCCCGCGGCAGCAATGCTTTGAAAAAGTACCTTAAACTGATCGAGGAAAACCAACCAAGCTCATCTTCCGTCCAGGAAGAGCCTTTCGTTAAAGAGGAATTGGTTTCTTTCAGGGAAACGGGAACCTTGCCCGACAACCATCGCATCAAGTTTAGGAACACGGGTGACTCGAGTTGGACGGTGTCGGAAAGCAACGATAGTATTACTTTCGACGGTGCAAATGCATCCAGTTCTTTTACGATCGTCAAAGTGGCCGATTCCACGCCTGTTCCTCCTGCCTCCTCATGGCTCCTTCCGGATGCCGACCAAGACAAGGAACCTGACCGGACCATAGGCCAGGATTTATCGGCAAAATTCTCGAGTTTCTTCACCACGGCGAAATATTCTTTGGGTGACGCGTTTTTTCCCGTTACCAACCGGGGAGCTCTCGAAGGCGCGGTTTGGGCTATCGCGCCTTTATCTGTCATTCTGTTAGGTCTCCTGATTTTCGGATTGAGGCAGAAGCCAAAACACCTAGATGAACTTATCTATGGAATTATCTTTGCGGTGACGGGCATGACCTTTTTTGGCTTGGGAATCGCAATTGGTCTCACACCCATGGGGGACCAGTTAGGTACCAACATAGTAACTTCCTTCGAATTTACTCAACCTTGGATGTACGAAACTGGAATTCAGGAACCTCTCATTGCAGGGGAGAGCGGGAAATTCATAGCTATTATTTTTGCCTTCATTCTGGGATACGGGGCAACCTTGGCCGAGCCTGCTCTTAATGCACTTGGAGCTACCGTTGAGAAAATTACGGTCGGTGCTTTTAAGAAAAGCCTTCTGATGCAGGCCGTGGCCATTGGAGTTGCCTGCGGCATTGGCACGGGAGTGGCCAAAATCGCCTTCAACTTGGATCTTTGGTATTTGCTGATCCCGCCGTATATCGCTCTTCTTTTCCTGACTTTTGTCTCGAGCGAAGACTTTGTGAACTTTGGTTGGGATAGTGCTGGGGTTACCACCGGTCCCATAACGGTTCCTCTCGTTCTTGCAATGGGCTTGGGGATTGGAATGAACGTGCCGGGGGTCATTGATGGCTTCGGAGTTCTCTCCTTGGCATCCGTCGGTCCGATCATAACCGTCCTGACGGTTGGGCTTCTTGTTCGAAAGAAGCCGAAACCGGAAGAAGAAGATTCACTTTCAACTACAGCGGAGGCCTCCTGAGATGAGTAACGTAAGCAAAAGCACCCAAGTTTCACTCCTCAGCCTTATCCTTCCCAAGGAATCCTTGGATGTGGTCAGTAATGCCGTTAATTCGGCCGGGGCGACCGGTATCTTTCAGGTCACTGCCAGAGGTTCGGTTTTGAGTGAGGGCGGCCTCCTCAATCGTTTTTTTCCACCTCCGGCCCCCGAGCAACTTCTGCTACAGGCCCTAGTACCCAATGGTAGAGTCAAAGAAGTGACCGAAGCTGCAATTAAAGCCGGCCATTTGGATAGAGTTGGTTCTGGCGCCGTTTTCACGATTGATTGCAATGATGCTTTCTTTTCTCAATCATTCCCAGGAGCCCATTCTGATGATCAAGATGACTCTCTGGAAGTTGGTTCAGGCGATCTGGAAGCTATTTGCTGCATTTGCGAAAAGGGGATTGCGGATGATATCGCTCGCGCTGCACTCGAAGGTGGAGCACCCGGCCCGACCATTACCTTTGGCGAGGGTGGGGGAGTAAGGGACAAAATACCTTTGTTGCGCATTACCAAAGGCCCTGAAAAGGAATTTGTTTGGTGCGTAGTGGAGAAAAATGAAGCCGATGATATTTTTGGTGGGATGGCCAGGGCTGGAAAAATCACGGAACCTGGTCGTGGATTCATGTACTCGATTCCCGTTCGCTCCGGTCTGATCAATGTTTCCAGTACTGTTTCGTCCTCGGGTTATGGAGCCAATATGGATCAGATCATTTCAGCTTTGGACGATTTGAAAGGCGGCAAAGAATGGAGAACTGCGGCCGAAACTGAATCGAGCGAAAACCGAGCTCTGAAAACCACTTTTTTGGAAAACCTCGTGGGACTTTATTGCATTGTTCCGAGAGACTATTACGAGGATGTCTACGATTCGGTTTTGGACGGTGGCGCGCCTGGCGTAAGCACGAATTTTGGCATCATGGTGGATTCCGGATCGGACGATCAAAACGAGGAATGGGCCGTAGTTTATACTTCCGTGGGTCCGAACAGCGTCGAACCGCTCCGTGAAAAATTGACTTCCAAGATGGAGAGTCTCGGCATTGACCGTTTCGCCTTTTATTCTTTGCCCATTCCCCGGGCTCTGACTTATCTGGGAGGCTGAGAGCCCTTTTTTCGTAGAGCTACGGCTTTTTGTCTTCGAGAGCGAGTTTGGTGACAGCCGTTAGGTATGGTCGCTGATTTTTATTTGAAGCAGAGACCATTCCCCCATGCTTCTGGTGGATGTTTCGGATCGGCGTGAATCCTCGTTTAGGATTCTCAGAAAATGCTCTTCAACGGCCTTCAATTCTTTGCTTAGGATTCCGGAAAGCACAAGGTATCCTTCGTTGCGAACGAGCTTCTGAAGGACGCATGCATTCGCCATTAGGATATCGGCTTGGATGTTAGCCACAACAACGTCCACTGGTTCCGATCCGCTCAGGTTTTCAAGTGGAAGGTTTTCAAACGTGACACCCGCGGAGACGTTGTTGGCATTCAAGTTGTCTCTGGAGACTTTGATGCAATCGGCATCGTTATCAACGCCTTTGACGTTTTCAATACCCAACAGACTTGCCGACAAAGAAAGGATTCCGGAACCACAGCCAACATCCATTAAATCGAGGGGAAGGGATAATTTGGAAATGGAGATCAAGCTTTCCAAGCATAAGCGGGTGGTTTCATGATTGCCCGTGCCAAAAGCCATGCCGGGGTCAAGGTAAAGAGCATGGTGACCCGGAGGTACGGGATAAGTTTCTTTTTCCCATTCAGGTACCCAGTGAATGGTATCATTGGACCAAGGCTTGAAATGCAACTTGTACGCTTCGGTCCAATCGGTGTCTTCGAATTCTTCATGATGAAATTCTTCGTCAAAGGTATTTTCCCAAATGAATTCCAGTTCCGAAATCGCTTCTTGAGCGTCATCAATTGAGCTGAAAAAGCCTTCGATTTTGCCATGCCCTTCATCCGAGTTCACGGTAAGGCACCAATTGTTCGGAGCAAGTTCATAGAGTGCGTCCTCGAGTGTAGGAATACGGTCGGGAAGAAGAGGGAGTGTTGATTTGATCATGTCTCGGGAAAGGGTATCGAACCAATCGACAGGTCGCGAACCACCGCGGGGAGTAGCATGTGTTCGACTCCCTGTATCTTTTCCCGAACCATGTCAACCGTATCTCCTTGCATTATGCGAACCGGAGCTTGCGCAATGATTCTGCCGCCATCCAGATCTTCGTTTACCCAATGGACGGTGCAGCCGGATATTTTCACTCCGTGGTCAAAAGCCTGATTGACTGCGTGAAGACCCGTGAAGCTCGGGAGGAGGCTAGGGTGCAAATTGAGAATCCTTCCATGAAAAGCATCGATGAAGAAAGGACTGAGGATTCTCATGAAGCCAGCCAAGACAATCAAGTTCGGCTCGTATTCTTTCATGGTTTCGATCCAAGCATTTTCTGCATTCTCATCGAACTTGGAATTGAATGGGCCGGGGTCCAGGTAACGGTTTTCGATATTGTGGCTTTGCGCGATCTTGAGAATTCCTGATTCCCGTTTGTCCGACAAGATAGCGACGATCTCGGCGTTTCCCAAAAGTTGACTGG
>JAYOII010000312.1:0-3992 GCA_038118685.1 Opitutia bacterium | reverse complement strand
CCGCATCCTGGCTTTCGGGGCTGTATCTCCAACCGCCCTTGGGGTTGTTCTTTTGAGAGGAAACAATCAGCTTGGTCGCTTTCTCAAGGGCCGGTCCTAATCTCAGGTCGTTCGTCAAGCCGTAGGCTTCGGCCAAGGCGAGGGTGGAAAAGCCGTGATTGTACATGGAGCTGCCTATGTATCCGGTCTTGGCGTTCTGAGCCTTGAGCAAGAAGTCCAAGGCCTTTTTGTAATGGCTTCGATAGGGTCCGAATTCCGGATCGTCCCCGCGGGCGAGAAAAGCGAGAATGCACATGCCCACGACGCCGGGTTCGGAACCATAGGAACTATCCGACCAGCAACCCCGTTCGTTCTGGCTTCCGTCCAAAAAGCCAAGGCCTTTTCGGTAAGTATCGTCAATTTCGCGGACCAAAAGGTCGTTCGATTGCTCGAAGAGATCTTGCCCGAGAAGGCGGGAAATCAGCACAGCCTGAAAAAAGAAAATGGAGAGAAGTTTGAACATCTTATTCTTCTATGTTTCGGAAATAACTTTCCATGACTTTTTTGAATTCGGGAGGAGGAGGTTGGGAGACTCCCCCGGTTTTTCCCGTTTTTCTCAAACCGGTCGAAAGGTTCGTTGCTTCGCCTCCGCTTTCCCCCGGTATCTGATTCGTGGTTCCACCTTGACTTGAGCCGCCACCTGAATTTCCAGGGGTCATGCCTGCCGCCTCCCCTTGTGCGGATTGGCCCAATTGTTGCATAAGGAATTGCATGCCGGTCATGCTTTGCCCCTGAGCGCTGGATTGACCGGATGAGGCGGATTCGATCAGTACGTTGATCAGGTCGGTCACAATTTCCTTGGCCTCGGATTGGGCTCCTTGAGTCGATTCGCCTGCGTCCCCCTTTTCCAAGCCGGCGGCCGATTCGTGCATGGCCGTGTGGGCATCGTCAAAGAGGGGGTTGAGTCCTTCCTCGGCTAGCTCGATCTGGACGTCCGTCAGGTCGAGCATGAGCTCTTTTTGCTGATCGTTGAGCGTGTCGGTCCACTTTTCCCGCTTGGCTAGAAAATTTCCACTTTCGACGACTTTCGTTTTGCCGATTATGTCGCCCTGGTCATCGCGAATTTTGAGCAGGGCGAGGATTTGTTCGGTGATGTCTTTTCCCTCACCTTGTCCTTGCCCCTGCCCTTGGCCTCCTCCCTGAGAGTTTTGTTCCTCAAGAATATCGGCCCACTTTTTGAATTTCTCTTCCCATGCCTCCAATTCGTCGAGGGCTTCGAAGGCGATGTTACGGTCGATCTTTTGAGAAACCTCAAGCAATCCGCGTTCGGCCTTTTCCCGTTCCATCATCTCGCTGACTTCACCATAGGCAGGCTTGCCCGTCCTTTCGTGAAACCGGCTGATTTCCCTTTGGATTTCCCCGGCTTCGACATGGGCTTCGAATTGAACGGATTCCATTTTCTCTTTGTTTTCCGAGAGCTTGGAACTGAGTTTTTCAGCCCTTTCCCCAATGGATTTGGGAAGAATCTCCAGCATTCCGGAAATTAAGCTTTTTTCGGTTCTTTCGACCTTTCTGAGGCGTTGAGCCAAGTTGCGGGCCTCCAGACGATCCAGTTGCTCGGAACTGTCGGAAAGAATTTCCTGAAGTTCGCTCAGAGCTTGTCTTTCGAGTTCTTCGGCTTGGGCAAGAGATTCTGAAGCCGAGGAGGGCGGGGAAGCTTGAGCCTCTTGTATTTTCGAACTTGCGGGTTTCATCTTGCCGGAGGCGACGTCTTTCATTTTCTGGAGCGTTTCTCCGAAGTCCTTGATGGCTTCCTGATCGAAGGTCGGGTTGCGGGCGGCTTCCTCAAGGACGTCCATTCCTTTCTCTGCATTGGCTTTGAGGTTGCGGGCATTGGTTCGTTGCATGTCGGCCAATTTCGAAAGCTTTCTTTCGGTTTTGGAATCGATCGATTCCTCACTTGCCTCCACTTCCTCCTCCAGTGCGATTGTTTCCATAAGGAGGCTTTCCTGCTCGCGCGCAATCTCCGAGGTCCGGGCCATGATCGCTTCCATTCTGTCACGAATGATCTCGGCATGCTTTTCCGGTCCCACCACAATAAACCGGACCGTTCTCGAGTTGGTCGGCTCGCGCTCCGGAAACCGGTCGAGAGCTTGGGCGGTGAATTCGGCGACGTCTCCATCCTGCAAGGTGAACAATCGGGGATCGAATGGGAAGGGGAATCCGGATTGCGTGACGTTCTTGTCGGTTTCGGCCTGCTCGTAGAGGGTGGTGTCGATGAGTAGGTCGTTGCCACGGATTGCCTTCATCCTCAACCTGGTTCGCTCCAGTCCGAAGTCGTCTTTGGCGACGATGGAAAGTGTTTTTGTTTCGAGCAGCAGAATGGAGGATTCCGGGGCCAGACCCCTGAAGTCGGCCAGGGGAGGGGCATCGTCGGTGGGAATGAGACGGACGGTATGACTGTCGCGGGGCTTGAGTCCAAAGGTATCGGTGAACCAAAGCCTGACCTCCTCTTCTTTTGTTAGGTCTTTGACCGGGGCCCAAAAGGATTTGCCCTTGAACCCGGCATCAAGCGAACGGGTCGAGGTGGAGGCATTTATCCTCGAAATTTTGCGGTCCGTTTTTCCCCGAAGCTCGAGCGTGGAACCTATCGGGAAGGAAACCGAGCGGGCCATGGGTTCGGATTCATGGTCGGGAAGCCCAAGGTATTCCGGGTAGGATAGCCCGATGATGCATTCCGAGACGGACGGGCGGGCAAGCGGAATCAACTTAATCATGGCCCGAAAATCACCGGCCTGAAGCTTAAGTTCCTTGGCCTTTTCCTGACCAGGAACCAGAAATTCGTAAAGGTTCCCTTTTTTAGGAGCTTTGAGAAGAAGCTCATTTGGTCCGGTCAGGCGAATTTCGGAAGGGTTGGCCTTCGAGTCTTTGGCGAGAGCGAGGCGGAGAACAAGTGGCTCGCCCTTGGCCGCGTAAAGCTTGTCCGGCACGTCGGAGAGGCGGGTCAGGGTGTTGCGTTCGAGGTCAGACCATGGAACCGCCCAACGCAGGGAGGCATTTTCCGAAAGATCCGGGTAAAGAAGGAAACAGGCGAGCAGGCCAAGCGCAAAGGCACTTGCCGCGAGGCCGGCCCGCTTGGCCGGTTTGCGATCAAAAGTTTGATCGAGGGAAAGGTTGGATACTTCTCCTTTGACTCTCTTGAGAGCGGCCGTATAGAGTGATTCCGAATAAGAGGTATGTTCCTCTTGGCGCTTGTCGGTCAGTTCGATGATTCCCAGCAGACGGTCCCCCGGTCCGCCGAAGCGGTTTCTCACTTGCCGGGCGAGCCATTTTCTTGAACCGGATCTTTCGAATGCGGTCCGACGGATCATCCAGGCAAAGGCAAGCGCCGCTCCCCAACCTGAGCAGGAAAGGGTCATGCGGGCCCATACGGGTGTGTCCCATAACCGGTCTGATGCAAAGAGAGCAAGCCAGGACACGCAGAGGGCAAGCAACAAGAGCGATCCGAATTTAAGGGAAAAGATTTTCTTGGAATGAGTTGACAGGGAGGCTAGGGCGTTCTCCAGGGAGGAGGGCAGGGCCTCGGGGGGAGGAACGGAATTCGGTTTGGTGGAGCCGTCTTTCATGGTCGTGTTTATTTCAAATCATCCCAACCAGCTTGCGGCCAGTCCAGTAAATTGCGAGCAATCCAAAAAGAAAAAGCCCCCATGCAGTGTCGGTTCTCAAGCGATGGATCCGGATCAAGGGTTGGGGGTCGGGAAGAAAGGAAAGCGACTGCGTGACTTTTTCGTAGTTCAGGTAATCAGTGAATTCTCCCCCGGTAAGTTGGGCGAGGTGGAGAAGGTCACGGGAGACGACGGGTTGGCCGAGTTTCTCCTTGGTCGGCCTCTCGACGGTCAGGTCGAGGCTCAGTTCCCTTTCCGTGGGAAGGGTGTTTACTTTCATGCTGAGGGTGCCCGGTTCCCGAGCTTTGAAGGATGCCAAGTATACGCCGGGACCTTCCTCGTCAGGCA
>JAYOII010000311.1:0-4015 GCA_038118685.1 Opitutia bacterium | reverse complement strand
CTGCGTGGCCTCCATTCACTCCGTGGTCGAGACCGGAAAAGGCCGTGAAGTCCTGCTTGAGTTCGGCGAGGGGAGCAAGGGTGGGGGAGAGCGTCCAGTTTTCTCCCGTGTCTTTGGGGTGAAACTTGTCCACCACCATCCCGAAGGGAACGGATACGACGGCCATCCGTTTGGCTTTGGATGAGTCGCCGGCGTAAGCCCGGGGAGCAAGAGACTCCATCATGGGGAGGGCAAGGCTGACCCCCATGCCCTTGAGAACGGTCCTTCGATTGATTGCCGTCATGACGCCTTGATCGCTTCGATTTGCTTGGTGGCGATTCCAATGGGCCGGTCCAGAGGGACGCCGACACAGGAAAGCAGGGTGGTCAAGAGGTCGCCTTGGTTGCCTTTTACGCCGGTCAGGAAGCGACCTGTCTTGAGAGATCCGCCGCCTTTGCCTGCTAGAATGAAGGGCAGGTTTTCGCGACGGTGCTTGTTGCCGTCTTCCAAACCCGAACCCCACATCATGATGCAGTTGTCGAGCAGAGTGCCTTCCCCTTCTTTGAGGGAATGCATCTTCTTTACCATGTATGCGTACTGGTCCACGTTGAACTTGTTGATTGCAGCAACCTTGCGAATCTTTTCCTGATCCTTGCCGTAGTGGGTTTGCGAGTGGTGCTGATTGGTGAATCCCAATTCGGGGTAGGAGGCGCCGTTCGGGCGGGAACCGACGTAGGTGCTGACACGGGTGGTATCGGTTTGAAACGCGAGGACGGTCAGGTCGCACATGACCTTCATGTAGTCGCTTCGCTTGTCGCCCTCGGGAATTTTGACTTCGATGGGAGCGGAGTCGGTTGCGTGCCGCTTGGAGGGACGTACACCCGCTTTCTCAAGAGCGGTTTCCTGCTGGCGGGTCTCGATGGCGGCGATCCGCCGTTCCACCGAGCGCACGCTGTCGAGGTATTCGTCGAGCTTTTGCCGGTCGGTACTGGCCAAGGTCTTGCGGAGGTTTTTGGCTCCGCCGAGCACCCGGTCGAGCATTTGGCGGTCGAGGGGGTTGGCTGGGCTGACTTTTCCTTGTTCGTCTTGCTTGCCGAAGAGGCGGTTCAATACGTTGCGCGGATCAATCTCGGCGGGAACGGGTTGAGTGGGGGAACGGTAACTGCAGTGGTTGTAGTAACCCTCGTGCAGGCCTTCCTGGTTTTCTTTCCAGGTTTGCGGCATGGTGGCCAGCTCGAGCGAGGGAAGCGCAGTTTGAGCCCCTACGTAATTGGCCATGATTTGGTCGGCCGAGATGGAAATGTTGATTCGCCCTCGTGAGCTGGGGTCCGGAAGACGAGCGGTGAGCCAAGTCGACAGTTCCAATGCGTGCGGGGCTCCGTTGAAGGGGGAGGTCGGAACACCCGAAATGCCCTTCATCATGAGACACTGCTCCATGACCGGTTGCAGGGATTTGAGAATGGGCGGGGGTGAGTTGAGAAAGCTCTCCTGGTTTTTCGGCCAAAACTGATCCATGATGACCCCATGGGGCATATACATGAAAGCCAACCGAACGGGGGCTTTTGCCGTGGATGCAGGGGAGGCCAAGGAATCCATGAAGGGCAGGGCGAGGGAAAGGCCCGCTCCTTTCAGCCAGGCTCGGCGGTCAAGAAGGAAGCAATCGTTGACTGGACTCATGGTATTTTTGGGTTACGCGTTATTCGTAAAACGATCCTATCCTTTGATCCTGCGGAAAGTAAACAGGTAACTGGTGATTACCTCGGAAATGATGGAGCGGGTTCCGTACCCTTCTTTGGCGACGTTCTCCAGAATACGATCGATTACGACTTGATCGTAGCCACCCAACGGCCGGCCGAGCGCGTAAGCCATGAAGCGTTCGGTCAAGTTGCGGGCCAATTCGCTTTCTCGCTTGGCGAGCAGTCTTTTGAGCTCGGCGGGCGAGGAGAAAGCTCGACCGTTCGGCAACTTGCCTGCGGAGTCGATCGCGAGTCCCTCTTCGTTCTTGTCCCTCCACCGTCCGATGGCATCGAAATTTTCCAAGCCGAAGCCGATCGGGTCGAGTACTTTGTGACAGTTGCGGCAGGCCGCTTCCGTCTGATGCAATTCGGTTCGCTGGCGCAAAGTCAAACCCTCGATTTCCTTGTGCTCCTGCTCTTCCAATTCGGGGATGTCGGGCGGTGGGGAAGGAACGCGTTCGCCAAGAATCTGCTCCAATACCCATACTCCTCTGCGCACCGGACTCGTGCGATTGGGGAACGAGGTGGCGGCCAAGGTCGCGGGCATGCCGAGGATGCCCCCCCGGTTGGGATTGTCCAACTTTACCCTCCGCATTTTCGGACCTGAGATGGGTTCGCTTGTTTCATAGATTTTGGCCAGCGGTTCGTTCAGGAAGGTATAGTCACTGTCGACGAACCGTGACACGCTTAGGTTTTCGCGGACTATACTTTCGAAAAAGAGGCGCGCCTCCTCCTTCATCGCATTCCGCAGAGCGGGTGTCATTTGAGGGAAGGCTTTGGGATCGAATACCTGTCCGTCCAAGTCGTTCACTCGAAGCCATTGGGCTCCGAATCCATCGAACAAGGCGCGTGCCCGCTTGTCCTTGAGCAAGCGCTCAACCTGTTTTTTGAGGGTGCCGGGTTTCTGTAATTCGGCCTTGTCCGCCAAGGCCGCCAGCTCCGCGTCGGGCGGAGCCGACCACAACAGATAGGAGAGACGAGAGGACAACTGATAGTCGTCCAAGGGGAGGATTTTATCTTTTGATTCGGGTTCCCCTGCGGGAGTGATGAAGAGAAATTGTGGCGAAACAAGGACTGCTTTGAGCATCAGACTCAAGGAACCGGTATGGTCGAGATCGTTTTTTCTTCCCAAGTCATAGACGTCGGTCAGGACGTCCAATTCGGATTCGGATGCGGGACGTCGATAGGCATCACGGGCAAGCGATCGGGCGACCTTTCGCGCTTCTTTCCGTAAGTCGGCCTCTTTGGGGGGAAGGGATCCGAAGAGACGTTTTTGGACGGCGGTAGGAGTTTGTCCCTTCGGGGCGATGATTTTCTCGGTCACCTGGTTGGCAATATCGAGGAACAGTTCGGATTGAAGAGGAGAGATCGAGTTGAGAAAGCCTTCTCCTTCGACCTCATCGGGAAGGACCTCGGCGATGGAGCGGTCCACCCCGTACAGGTCGTACAGAGTGTTGGCATACTCGGTTTTGGTGAGCCGACGGATGACGAAGGGTCCGGGGTCACGGGGCGCCAGGTATTTGATCTTACCGATCCACTCAATGAATTGACGGCGCTCCTCGTTGCTGGGCTTCTTGGAGGAATCCTCCGGGGGCATGTCGTGAACCTTTACGTTGGCCGCGGCCTTTTCGAAATGAAGGGTGGAGGACTCGCCGTTCGGGTTCTTGAGGGCAGATTGCAGGTTGATGCCCGCTTTGGCCCGGCTTCCATGGCATTTGGCGCAGTAGTTTTCTACGAAGGGCTTGATCTTTTCCTTGAGAACCTTTTGGGCATCGGCCCGACGGGCGTCCTCGTCGATAATTTTGCTTTCTGACTCAGCAAGGCAGAAAGCTCCGGTAAGGAAAGGACCGAGAATCAAGGAAGCCGGAAGGCAAAACCTGACCCGCAACTTTCTCACTTGGCGGGATCTTTGGCGTACGCCCAGCCGTGTCCCGTCCCAATGCGGTCGTCGGATCTGGCGAGTTTGGGAATCTTGCCAAGCGGGGCGAGGGTCTTGGCCCAGTCCGCGTGCTTGGCCGAGAGTTGCTTGACGACCCCGGGGTGCTTGGCCGCGACGTTCCGTTCTTCCTTGGGGTCGGCCTCAAGGTCGAACAATTGCCAATCATCCTTGGCGTACTTTTTATAGAGTCTCCACTTTTTCCAACGGACTGCAATCAAGTGCCTTCTTTCGGCGTCGCCCGGTTCGTTGTTAAGCCAAAAAAGATACTCGTGAGGTTCTTCCTTTTTCCTGCCGTTGACGTACGGAATCAAATCAACCCCGTCGCAATGTTTCGGGATGGGCAGGCCGGCCACCGAGGCAA
>JAYOII010000310.1:0-4016 GCA_038118685.1 Opitutia bacterium | reverse complement strand
GGACCAAATACAAGCAACCGAGGATTCACACGGTTGCTCCGGCCAAAAGGAAGAGAAGAGCATTCATCGCCAAAGTGGATCCGGTTAGGCGGAATCTTCCTTTTGCCGCTCGAGAAAGTTTACCACGTCGCAGAACATTCGCGAATTCTTCTCGTTGAGCTCCATGAGCGTCTTGTGTGCCTGATAAATGGTTTCGGAACAAGCGGTTCCATTTACCTGACCGTTTTTCAGCTCGTCCAGACCATGAAGATCGGATGGCGTTTCTTCGGAACTGATTTCGGCAATTTTGTGAATGCCCAAATTTTGAACGGTTTCCAAGTTTCTTCCCCTTAGATTTACGAGCGTGAGGTAGCCTTCGTCTTCGAATTTCCGTAACTTCAGGGCCAGCCCGACGAGGATGCCCAAAAAAGTGCTGTCCATGCTGCTGCAATCCTGAAAGTCCACGATATAATTGCGCCGTCCGCTGAGCATGGACTCTTCAAAAAAAGAACGCAGTGGGCCGCAATTCAAATAAGAAGCCTTTTGAAACACACGGACAAAGGCTTTCTCAGGGGTAACGTGAACTTGGTAGTGGGACTCTTTGTTCATGTTGAAATTCCCCTGAAACAAGAGGTACTCAAGATGGAGTTGCAGAGGTTGTTGGCTTGCCGCGCCTCATTGAGGATTCCATTGCGGTCCGCCCACTTTTCGCTAATCGGTAAGCGAGCCCGACGATTCCCGGAGGGTCTTGCATAGGAAAACGGGCGGAACCGGGTTTTAGCGCAGGGCGTCCTTGATGGCTTCGAAATCGGGTAATTGTTTGGGGTCGTCGGAGGACCAGGCGAAGGTGATGACCCCGTCTTTCGAAACCACGAACGCCGACCTTTTGGAAACTCCTTCGAAACCGATGAAATCTTCGTAGAGAACGTCGTATGCCTTGGACGCATTCTTGTTGAAGTCGCTCACGAGTGGAAAGTTCAGCCCTTCTTTCAGCGCCATTGCTTCTTGGGCAAACGGGCTGTCGACACTGATTCCCAAGACTTGGGCGTCCAGTTCCTCGTAGGAGGAAAGGTCGTCTCGAACCGAGCAGGTTTCTTCCGTGCAAACGCCGGTGAAGGCAAACGGGAAGAAAAGGAGAACGACGTTACTCTGTCCTTTGAAGCTGGAGAGAACGACGTCTTTCAAACCTTCTGCGTTTTTTGTCTGTAGTGTAAAGTCAGGCGCCTCCACGCCGATGGATATAGCCATGTTGATTTCTGAGTTGGGGTTTTGCTGGTCGGGGGTTTGTTTGAAGGTAGATTTGGTAACGCTCTAGACGTCGAACGCAAGCGGAAAGCTTTCCCGTTGGAAAGAAAGCCAATTCTTGGCTCGAAGAATCGTTGATTTCACTATATGGAAAAGGTTTTTTATGTCATTCCGATGAAACTGGACGAATTACTCAACAATACGGAAGTCGCAATAGGTGAGGAGGAACTAGGGCAAAGATTGTCTGAAGGCCGTAAGCTCAAGGTCAAGTTCGGGGTCGACCCCACGAGGCCCGATCTGACTTTTGGTCATCTTGTCGTTTTCAACAAGCTCAAACAATTTCAGGATGCCGGGCATGAGGCCATTTTGCTGATTGGTGACTACACGGCTCAAATTGGCGACCCCAGCGGTCGGTCCGAACTTCGTCCCGAGTTGACCGGAGAAGAAGTCGAGGCAAATGCCAAAACTTATCTGGATCAGGCTTTCCGCATTCTTGATCCGGAAAAAACAACCGTAAGGAGAAACAGCGAATGGTTCGCATCCATGAGTTTTGCGGATGCATTGAACCTTTCTCGCAAGATGACGGTTGCCCGGATGCTTGAAAGAGATGACTTCGAAAAACGTTTCCAATCCAATCAGCCTATTTCCATGGTCGAGTTCATGTACCCTCTGGTACAGGGATACGACTCCATCGTCCTTGAGTCCGACGTCGAACTCGGAGGGAGCGATCAACTTTTCAATATGTTGGTCGGTCGCAACCTGCAGAAAGAACAGGGCCATGCGCCTCAGGCGGTCCTTACGTTGCCTTTGCTCGTAGGATTGGATGGAAGCAGAAAAATGTCCAAGAGTTACGACAACTACATTGCCTTCAATGATTCCTCGAAAGATATTTTCGGCAAGGTCATGTCGATCTCCGATGATGCGATGTGGAGTTACTTTCGTTTGTTGTTGCTGAAGTCAGAGGATGAGATTGGTGAATTGCAGGCCCTTCATCCGATGGAATCGAAGAAAAGCTTGGCTCGTGAATTAACGGCTCTTTTCTTCGGGGATGAAACCGCAAAAAAAGAATTGGCGTCTTTTGCGCAGGTTTTTTCAAAGGGTGAAACCCCCGAGGAAATGAAGACTTACAAGCTCAGCGAATTGTCTTCGGACCCCGAATCGATGACTTTGCTGAACATAATGACGGAGACCGGGATGTTTGATTCGAAAGGGCAAATTCGAAGGCTTTTTCAACAGGGTGCGATCAAGCTCAACGGCGAGAGGAAGGAAAACTGCGAGGAACGGCTCAATGAGCTTTCCCCTTCGGAGGAAATCGTGATCAAGGCAGGAAAGAAGACGTTTATGCGTTTTTTGGCTTAGCCACGATACTTTTGAGAAAGGGAGCGGTTCTGCACTTTTTGTTTGAGAGTGCTTCAGGAATCGTCCCCCGATGAAGAATCTCTCCGCCTTTTTCCCCGCCCTTCGGCCCGAGTTCAATGATATAGTCTCCTTCTGCGACGATCTCGACGTCGTGCTCGATGACCACGACGGTGTTGTTTTCTTCAACCAGACGGTGAAGCAAGTGAATGAGTTTTCGAGTGTCGGTCGGGTGGAGCCCTATGGTGGGTTCCTCCAGGACGTAAAGGTTGGGTTTTTTGACCGCCCGTGTACCGTGCTTGCCCTTGTCGATGCCCGTGGCGAGTTCGGCGGCAAGCTTTAGTCTTTGGGCTTCTCCCCCCGATAACGTCGGGGAGGGTTGCCCGAGTTTAAGGTATCCAAGCCCGGTTTCGACCATGAGGGAGAAAGTCGACTGAAGAAAATGATCGAATTCAAAGAACGAAGATGCCTCTTCGAAGGTAAGGTCGAGAATGTCGGCGATGCTCTTCCCGTTCCATTTTAATTTGAGGATTTCCTTCCGGTATCTTCGCCCTCCGCATTCGTCACAGGGGACGTATGAATTGGGGAGAAAGTTCATCTCCATTTTGATTTTTCCGGCGCCTTTGCAAATTTCGCATCTTCCTCCTTTTACGTTGAAGGAAAAATCACTCGGACATAATCCTTTCGCCTTGGACTCCGGAAGAGACGAAATCATCGCCCTTATTTTGTCCCAAACCCCAAGGTAGGTTGCGGGTGTGGATCTTGGAGTTTTGCCTATCGGTTTTTGCGTCACCTCGATTGCCCGATGGAAAGCGTTGCCGTTGGTCATTCGAAAATCCTGGTTCCGAAGAATTCTTTTGTTTGCGGCAATCGACTCTTTTGCTCCCCGTAGCAATACGGAGCGTATGAGGGAAGATTTTCCCGAACCGGACACTCCGCAACATACGATCAGTCTTTTCATGGGAAAACCGACTGACAAGTTTTTCAGGTTTCGAAAGTTAACTCCGCTTAGCTTCACCCACCCGGTTTTTGCCTCGGAGGGGATGGTTCGCCACTTCCCTCGGGTCGGATGATCGAAGCCTTTTTTCAAATGCGCTCCGGTGGGCGAATTCGGATTTTTAATTATTTTCTCGGGGCTTCCGATACCGACGATTTCGCCCCCGGCGCGACCAGCACCCGGCCCAATGTCGATCAAGTGATCGGCCTGCATGATCGTTTCAAGGTCATGTTCCACCACGACCAATGAGTTTCCTCTGGCTTGCAAGTCGCGCAATGATCCGATGAGTTTTTGGTTGTCGACCGGGTGAAGACCGATGGAGGGTTCGTCGAGAACATACAGCACGCCCGATAAGTTCGAACCGAGTTGACTGGCCAAACGGATTCTTTGAGCCTCTCCCCCCGAAAGAGAAGAAGTTTCGCGATCCAGCGACAAATAG
>JAYOII010000309.1:0-4016 GCA_038118685.1 Opitutia bacterium | reverse complement strand
CCATGCGGACAAAGAATACCCGGTCTTTTTCCCTTCCGTCCCACCGGCCGATAGAGATTGCCATAAACGAAAAAGCCGGGGCGAGCCTCGAAGGATGCGTTTTCCACTGTGTACCCCTTGTAGGCACGCTTCTGACTGATAATGGAGTTAAGCGGAGTACGCTTGGGCAAAGGATCCAACTTGGATCCGACAAAGATTTGCCGGCGAACCGAGGACGCTCTTTTCTTCCATTCCTTCAAGTTGGAATGAGTCGAAGACATCCGCATGAGCTGGGCGACCGCTTCGGCTTCGGAGTGGTAATGGCCACGGCAAAGGATGGGTTCCTCAGCTACGGACAAGGACGAAAACAGGAGAAGAGATGCGCAAACGAGGGCTTTCATACCAACACAATAGGCAGGTTTAGAGAATCGGGGCAACCCTTGGCGAAGGTCGTTCTTGCCTTGACCTTATGAAGGTTTCTCCCTTCGCAAATCTTGCGGGCAAGCCTCACCTTTCTTGTCAAGGGAGAGGAGATGCACTACCTTGCAGACATGATTTCATTCTCTAAATCGCCATACGGGATTCTGACGCTTCTTGGCCTAAGCGCAATCACCTGCCTCGGCTCCGAGCCGATTCCAGTGCTTATCCTTGATGGACAAAACAACCACGATTGGCAAAGTACGACCGACTCCCTGCATGCCACCCTGCAGGCAACGAACCGCTTTGCCGTGGAAGTGGAAACCGCCCCTCAAACCAAATCCATCAAGGGAATCCGGGGCCCCAAAGCGGATGCGGCCAAGCACCTTAAAGATTCCTACCAACGTTTCCGTTCCGTTCAACAAACCGCAGAAAAGAATAACAAAGAAGAAGACGAGACCGAATGGAAGAACTGGAATCCGTTCAAGGGTCCGCATCAGGCGGTGGTTCTCAACTACAACGGGAGGGAGTGGGCCCAGGAAACCAAAGAGTCTGCGGTTGAATTTGTCCGAAAGGGCGGTGGCTTGGTCCTCGTCCATGCCGCCAACAATGCCTTCCGCAATTGGGATGCCTACAATGAGATGATCGGATTGGGTTGGCGTCCGGCAAACTTCGGAGACTGCATCAAATGGGAAGTTCTTAAAAACAGGCCTTTCGTCACTTGTGTCGACTGTGCTTCGGGTCACGGTTCCAAGCACCCCTTCCAAGTAGCGGTGCGCCAACCCGACCATCCCGTCATGCAAGGAATCCCCGCCACTTGGATGCATGGAAAAGACGAACTTTATCACAACATGCGCGGCCCCGCCAAGAACCTGACCATTCTTTCCTCCGCCTACTCCGATCCGAAACAGCGGGGGACCGGCGAGCACGAACCCATCACCTACGAAGTCAAGTACGGCAAGGGACGGGTGATCGTCACCACCATGGGACATTTCTGGAACGGACAAACGGAGTGGGACGGCTTGCATTGCGTAGGCTTTCAGACCATTTTCGCCCGTTCGGTGGAGTATGCCGCAACGGGTCAAGTCACCTTGCCCATCCCACCTGAATTCCCGGGAACGGATGAAGTGTCCTTGATCGAGCCCTATGCGGTGACTTGGACAAAGAAGACTGCCAAACCCTCCGTTCAAACTGCCGGAAAGAAAAAAAAAGAGAAGAATCCCTACGCAATCCTTACGCCTGAAGAGGAATTGGAAACCTTCGAACTCGCCCCCGGATACGTCGCCGAGTTGGTCGCCGCCGAACCACTGGTGCAGGAACCGGTTCTCACGGTTTGGGACGGGAAGGGAGCCCTGTACGTCGCGGAGATGAGAAGCTATATGCAGGATGAGAACGGAACTGGAACCAAGACCCTCCGCAACGGAAGGATCAAGCGCTTGGTCGACTCGGACGGGGATGGTAAAATGGACCAATCCACCGTCTTCGTCGACAACCTCAACCTCCCCCGCATGATCCTTCCTCTCGACGATTGGATCGCGGTTCGGGAAACCGACTCCATGGACGTCGTGGCTTATCGGGATACCGATGGAGACGGAATCGCCGACGAAAACAAAATGCTCTACAAGAGAGGTCCCTACAGCCGAAACGGTCCCAAGACTTCCGTAGAGCATCAAGACTCCGGCATGATCTGGAACGTCGATAATCACATCTATATTTCCTACAACATGGAGCGCTATCAATTCACCGATGGAACTTGGCAAGCGGAGAAACAACCAGGTCATTGGACCCAATGGGGGCTCGCCCATGATGATTACGGCAAGCTTTTCTGGATCGACAACACCCGCCCCCTCAAGGCGGCCCAGTTTCATCCGAAGTACTGGAAAACGGTCCACCGACTGGGAAAGAACCTGCCCGCGGGTGATCCGGTTTCCCTGGGCAATTCCTACGAACCCGCTTTCACCAAAGCCACCGGCATTTGCCTGACGGGAGACCGAGGTGGGCAAGTGAATGCAATCCGAGGTTTTACCTCCGCCTGCGGACAATCCATCTACCGGGGAAACAAGTTTCCCTATGATTCCCGCGGAGCTTACTTCTTCTGCGACCCGACCATCCACGTCGTCCGGCGAGCCTACGTCGAGTACCCGGACGGCAAACTCATGCTCCGCAAGGCCGAGTCCGAAGACGAGGAATTCATGCGCTCCTCGGATTTCAACTCTCGATTCATCAATACTGCGACCGGACCCGACGGATGCCTTTACGTAACGGACATGTATCGGGGTATCATTCAGGATGCCGCTTGGTTCAACGAAAGCAACCGGGAGTTTGCCCGCCGCACCGGAGTGAACAAGCACGTTCAGATGGGCCGAATCTGGCGGATTCGACACAAAGATCACCAACCCTTCATCGAAAAGCCGCAAATGCTCGAGGAATCGACCGCGGAATTGGTCCGCCACCTGCAAAACCCGATCGGTTGGTGGCGCGACACCGCTCAAAAACTGATCCTCCTTCGCCCAGACCGAGAAAAGAGCATCCCCCTGCTCGAGGGACTCTTCCGATTCACTCAATCTCCATTGCCTCGAATGCACGCCCTTTGGACCCTCGACGGCATGAACGCCTTGACCACCGAGATCAAACGCGAGGCCCTTGCCGACCGTTCCCCTGTTTTGCGCCGTGCAATGGTTCAGATCATCGAAACCGAACTACCTGACCAACTCGACCTGCTTCTACCCTTGGAGAAGGAGCGGGATCCCCGGGTAGCCGAGCAACTCGTCTTTACCCTCGGAACCATCGACGAACCGAAGGCCGAGGAAATGATTCAGCTTCTCGCCTCCAATCACTTGGCGGACAAAGGCGTGATGCTTGCCACTGCGGTCTCCCTTTGGGGGAAGAAAGATCTCCCCCTCGTCCAGCAACTAAAGTCCGCCAAAGCCTTCGCCAAGCTTCCCCAATCGACAAGAGCCTCCGTAAACATGGAATGGAACAAAGCTCTCTCCAGTTGGGACCGGGGCATGAAATTCGACAAGGATTTCGACGTCACCCACCGCAAGATGATCCAGACGGGTGAACAACTTTATTTCCAACACTGCACTTCTTGTCACGGAGCCGACGGCCAAGGGGTGCAAGTACCCGGAACCGAACAATACCTTGCCCCTTCCTTGGTCGACTCGAAACGGGTTCATGGAGACCCCGGACAACTGATCCCTCTGTTCTTTCATGGGCTAATGGGCCCCATCCAAGGGAAGACCTACCAAGCAGGATACATGGCCCCAGCCAAGACCTTCGGGATCGAACGGGAAGACCGTTTGGCAGACTTGCTTACTTATCTGCGCTATGCCTGGGGCAAAGAAGGAACACTTATAGACAAAAACGCCGTCTCCAGCATTCGGCGAAAACATGACAAACGCACCACACCCTGGACGGACGAGGAACTGAAGAAGCTTAGATAGTTCTTTTCAGCCAAACTCGATTCAAATAAGGTTTCACTTCATGGACCGTCGTTCCTTCAATTCATGCGCCACGGGAATCTTGATCGGGACAAGCCTGCCCTTGCATGGAAAGGAGGATCGCATTCGTATCGGACAAATCGGGTTGGCCCACCCCCATGCCACCGGCAAGCTCAA
>JAYOII010000308.1:0-4020 GCA_038118685.1 Opitutia bacterium | reverse complement strand
AGGGAAGTTCAAATGAAAAAGCCCCTGGTCCCTCTCTCAAAAACGCGTGCAAAGCTTCTTGGCGATCATTTCTTCGCCCTCGACTTGGACATTCAAAAAGCAAACGAGGAATTAAGAAAGCTCGATTCCCTTAGCTATGATCAGCTCAAGGCGCTGAGTTGGGCTCAAGATTTCACCAGGCTCACCTTCCGCTCATCCGGTTCAGATCAATTGATCGGGGTGCTCAAGACGAGGGACGAAGACTTGCAGGGTTGGGAAGTCATCGCCCATCACCTCGGTCAGGAAATCATCGATTCGATCAACGCGAACCTTTTCCAAGCCATTGTCGCGAACGACTTCGATGCCTTGATCAAAGCAATCGAAAAGGGGGCCCTGATCAACGCAAACGACAGGTTCGGTCACACGCCCCTTCATTTCACCGCCTACAAGGGTAATGCCCGTTTCCTCCAGTTTCTTCTGCAAAACGGAGGCGATCCGAACGCAAGGGGGCGACATGACTCGACCCCTCTTCACAGCGCGGCATGGGGAAGAAACGTCGCGGCCTTGGAAGTCCTTTTGGAGGAAGGCTCGGACGTCGACGCCCGAACCGACGAAGGGGAAACTCCCGGCATGACGGCAGCTCTTCGCGGCGAAAAAGAGATTCTTGAAATTCTTTTCGCGCTTTCCGCCGACCCCCATGCCGAGGACGTTCATGGTACGAACCTGATCGACTTGGCCGCTGCAGGCGGACATGAGGAAATCGTCAACATGCTTCGCAAGATCGGAGTCAAGAATGAGAACCCGCTTCATGTCGCCGCCGGTTTGGGGGAGGAAGAGAAAGTGAAAAAGCTTCTGCAAAACGGACGAAAAATTAACGAGCGGGATTCATTCGGGGCGACGCCTCTTCTGATCGCCATGGTCGCGGGCCAAGAAAAAATGGTCGATTTCCTTCTTTCCCGAAATGCGAATCCCAAGTTATCGGCCAAGGAAGGATACACTCTGATGCACGGAGCTGCCTTTTCGGGCAAGAAAGCCTTGATCAGGAAAGCTCTTTCGCTAGGCCTTGAGGTAAACCCACGGTATGGCGTCAACGGGATCACTCCGACCGACGTCGCCGAGGACGAAGGCGATGCCCTTCCCTACCTAAGGGCTTTGGGTGGCCGCACGGCATGGGAACTCGGACGGAAGCCCGACCCGACGGACAAGTAAGCCCGCCTTGTTGCAAAGATTCCAAGGGGGTCGGACTCGCCTGCGAGTCCGTTTCAAACGTAGATTGAGTGCCTTGGCGAATCGTTCCCCGAGGGGTCAGTTGTTTCGGGCCAAACCCATTATGGCCCTGCTTAGCTTCCTTAGTTCCGCGTCCAACTTTTTGGCGCCGGGAACCAGACTTTCCAAGAAATTCCAAAAGGCAGCCGAATGGTTCATGTGTTTCAAATGGGCCAATTCATGACAAAGAACGTAGTTGCCCAATTCACAGGGAAGAAGGATCAAGCGCCAGTTCAAGGAGATGGTACCGGCACTCGAACAGGAACCCCATCGGCTTTTTTGGTTGCCGACCCGATATTTTTTCCAGTCCAGCCCATGGAGGACGGAAAGTTTTTCCAATCGGATGGGAAGATTTTTCTTCGCCAAAGCGGAGCAAGCCTTCATGAGCCCTGCCTCCAAGTCCGCCTCGTCCCGCAAAGCAAGGACAATGCTCTCTTCACCGATTGAAAGCGAACCTTCCGGACAAACTTCCCGACGGAACCATTCGAAGGTTCTTGGGTTTTCGTCCAACCAAACTTTTCCTCCTTTGCGGAAATACTCCTCCAAGCGGGTAACGGAAGGAAAACCAAGAGTCTTCTTTCTCAACCATTCCCGATGACTTTCAAGAAAGCCAAGCCCTTCCGACCAAGACGACCTGCGGGGCAAAGTAAGAATCGCCGTTTCCCTGGAGGCAACGCGCAGGTTCATCCGGCGGGCCCGGTTGGACTTCCGGAGAACACATTCGATGGACCTTGCTCCTTGCTCTCCATCGAGCAAAACTCTTTCAATCTTCTCGGGCATTATTACTTTCTTCCGCAACCGAAGGCTCCAGCAGGGAGACTTGACGGGATGCGAACCGACGCAGGGCCGCCTCCGGGTCAATGCCAGACCTTCTGCATGCGCCCACCAACTCAAACAAAGCCCGGCCTGCCGAATTTTCATCGAGGCCATCGGAAAAATCCTTTGCCTTCGGGTCATTCCATTCACCCTCCGATTCGAGTTCGGCCTTGAGGGCGCGCTTGTAGACGTCATGAGCAAAAAGCAAGGCAGGCAAACGCGGCGGCAAATCCTTGAAGAGTTTGATTGGTCGGTCACCGGAAGACCGGTTCTTTTTTTCCTCTGACTTGATTTGCTCCCAACGATCCAAAACCTCTGCAGACGAATTGATTTGGCCCGCATCATCTCCAAAGACATGGGGGTGACGGCGGATAAGCTTCTCATTGATTCCCCGGGCGACGTCCTCCAAATCGAAACGTCCCACTTCCTCGGCCAGGCACGCGTGCATGACCACCTGCAAAAGAAGATCGCCCAATTCCTCTTCCATCAATTCGGAATCATCGCAATCAATGGCTTCAAGCACTTCCGAAGCCTCTTCCACCAAGCAGCGAGAAAGGGAAAGGTGAGTCTGCTCACGGTCCCATGGGCAACCGTCAGGCGCCCGTAGTTTGAAAACGATGTCTCTTAGTCGTTGAATTTCGCTCACTCTCGCGCATTCTGTACCTCTTGACATTCTTGGCAAATCATTCCACCCCGAGAATGAAAAAACCTTTCGACATCATGGACAAACTAACAGAAATCATGGCTTGGAAACGCAAGGAACTTGCTTCGCGAATACGCCCGGTAAGTCCCGGCGAGCTAAGCGCGCTTGGCTCGAAAATGGGAAGCGAAAACTCTTTTCGCAATGCCTTGTCCAACAGCGAAGAGCTTTCGGTCATTGCCGAAATCAAACGAAAATCTCCCTCCGCAGGCAGCATCGCCGAAAACGTTTCCGCAGTGGAACAAGCAAGAACCTACCTGAATGCGGATGCGGATGCGCTCTCCGTCCTGACCGATCAAAAATACTTTGGCGGACAATTGGAGGATCTTTGGGAAGTCAATGATTTCATCCGCAACCACCGCAGAACCATACCTGCGCTGAGAAAAGATTTCATGATCCACCCCATACAGGTTATGGAAGCCTTGGAAGGCGGAGCCCGCGCCATCCTTCTGATTGTCCGGGCACTTGACGACGACGAGCTAAAGACTCTCCGCGAAGCGGCGGATTTGGCCCGCTTGGACTGCCTTTATGAAATTCATGAAGAAAGGGAACTTGAAAAAGCCTTGTCCCATGATCCGGAAATTATCGGCGTCAACAACCGGGACCTCACCCGTTTCGTTACCGACTTGGAAACGACCGAACGCCTGTTCCCTCTTATTCCTGATGGAGTCGTCAAAGTCAGCGAAAGCGGCATCCTCGAACCCGAAGATGCCTGGAGAGCGCGGGCAGCCGGAGCGGATGCCGTACTTTGCGGAGAAGCCCTCATGAGATCAAGTGATCCGGAAGGCTTCGTACTTGAAATGAAAGAACGAGAATAATAGCCCCCCTCCAAACTCGGACTCTCCATGCCACTTACGCCTTCCGAAACGACGCAACTTTTGAGTCAATTGGGGCACCATCCGAAAAAAAAGCTCGGGCAGAATTTCCTAACCGACGGGAATATAGTCGAAAAATCGATCGAAATGGCGGACTTGCCGGAAAATATGCCCGTCGTCGAGATCGGCCCCGGCTTGGGAACTCTTACCAGAAAATTGCTTGAAGGCGGACATGAAGTCCATGCCATTGAGATTGACAGGACTTTGTTCGCGAACCTCGAAAAGTCACTCGATTCATACCTAAAAAACAAGCAACTGACCCTGACCCATGGCGATGCGGTCAAACTTCCGCTCGCATCCCTCCCCGAGGAGCAGACTAAATATGCGGTTGTGGCCAACCTGCCCTATGCCATCTCTTCGGCCTGGCTTGAATCTCTTCTTGCC
>JAYOII010000307.1:0-4035 GCA_038118685.1 Opitutia bacterium | reverse complement strand
ATCATCTTCATGACTTCCCAAACCAGTTCCCCCGAATGATGCTCGGACTGCTTGGCAAAGGCCTGCATGAGAGTGACGTCGAGCGGTGAGTTCAATTTGGCCATGGACTCGCGGTCCACGCCCAACCACTCGGCGGTGTCGTTGGGCCCGCGGCAATCGAACCATTCCGCCGTCTCCAGCCAGGAACAAAACTCCTTGGTGTCTTCGTAGATTCCCATTTTTTGCAAAACCAAGGACAAGGAACAGGTCGGTTCCATCTCGCGGGGAAACTGGTGATGATCGAAATTATTTAAATCCGGTTCGTGCCGGTGTCCGACGTCCACCACCGCAACCTGAGGGTCAGCCAATTCGTCCTCGGTGGGATCCCGCCGGAAAATGGAAACCGGAAACGCCGAAAGAAGCACCGCACAGGCGAGAAAGTCGTCTTTGTGAGCCCCTCCCGGGTGGGTAACGATGGAAGTTGTCATGCTCGCTTAGGCTGACCTTTCGGGTCTCGAAGTCGAATGCAAAACGTCGAATCTCCGGTGATCGGGGAGGATAGTTTACCCCCGCTGGTGAGATCTCCTTGTTTCCGAGCTCCGTTTGGTCTATGCTCCTCCGTTTGGTCGGATTTTTCCGGATACCTTTCGGTACGGGCCGAAAACGCTTTTCAATCCATGACCCGGGAAAAACCGGAGTCAACAACCTTCAACCTTTCCAATCGTGTTCAAATTAATCTATCGTAAATTCGGCGACCGGCTCCAAGCCAAAGACGACCTGTTGTCCGGCTTGACCGTCGCCCTGGCCTTGGTCCCGGAGGCCGTGGCCTTTGCCATCATTGCCGGCGTGTCTCCCATCATCGGTCTTTATGCGGCCTTCATGGTTTGCCTGATCACCGCAATTCTCGGCGGTCGTCCGGGCATGATCTCCGGAGCAACCGGGGCGCTGGCGGTGATCATGGTCTCTCTCGTGCTCCTTGGGAACGAACGCGGAGAGGCTCTCGGGCTCGGACCGGACATGGGAGTGCAATACCTTTTTGCCGCGGTCATTCTCATGGGAATCATTCAAATCGGTTGCGGATGCCTCAAGCTTGGACGCTTCGTTCGCCTGATCCCGCAGCCCGTTATGTTCGGATTCGTCAATGGGCTCGCAATCGTGATCTTCGAAGCCCAATTTCCCATGTTTACCGAAAGTCCGACCACCCCGGATTCCTCTTGGTTGCAAGGGAACGATCTCTACCTGATGGTCGGGTTGATCGCCCTGACCATGGCGATCATTTTTCTTCTTCCCAAATTGACCACGCAATTCCCTTCCTCGCTTGCGGCCATAGGCACGGTCAGCTTGATCGTAATCGGCTTGGATCTCGACACGTTGGTCGTTCGCGACATGGCTTCCATCGGCGGTGAACTGCCCAGCCTCGTAAGCTTTTCGATCCCCTTGAATTGGGAAACCCTGACTTTCATTGCCCCCTTTTCCTTCATTCTGGCAGCAGTCGGGTTGATCGAGTCATTGATGACCCTGACCCTGATCGACGAGTTGACCGAGACCCGGGGAAACAGCACCCGAGAGTGTCTGGGCCAAGGAACCGCCAACGTGATCACGGGCTTTTTTGGTGGCATGGGCGGTTGCGCCATGATCGGCCAGAGCATGATCAACATCCGCTCGGGCGGGCGGGGCCGTCTTTCGGGAATCTCAGCGGGACTCTTTCTCCTCGCCTTCATTCTTTTCGCCAGTTCGCTCATTGAAAGGATTCCATTGGCCGCCTTGACCGGCGTCATGTTCATGGTGGTGATCGGAACCTTCGAATGGTCAAGCATTCGAATTTTGCGAAAAATCCCGAAGACCGATGCCTTCGTGATCATCCTAGTCTCCGCCATTACCGTGATCACGCACAACCTTGCCTTGGCGGTGATCAGCGGAGTGATCGTTTCGGCCCTCGGCTTTGCCTGGGAATCAGCCAAGCAAATTCATCGGGATTCGGAAGTCAACAAAGCCGGAACCAAAATATATTTTCTACACGGCCCTCTCTTTTTCGGTTCCGTTACTGACTTCAATCTTGGTTTCACCCCAGCCGACGACCCGGAGTCGGTCGTCGTGGACATGAAGGAATCGCGGGTTTGGGATCACTCCGGGTTGGAAGCGATTCACAAACTTGGAGCCCGTTATCAAGCCTTGGACAAAACCATCAAACTGCAACACATCAGCCCCAACTGCCGGAATCTGCTCAAGAAGGCAGGGAGCATGGTCGACATCGTCGTCCTGCCGGATGACCCGACCTACCACGTGGCCAACCTCAACAAGTCCGAAGTTGAGTCGAACGGGGAGGGCTAAGGCGGATTCGCCTATCCTTTTCTCTTTTGGGGAGGAGGCTTTTTTCCTTTGTTCCAGAGGATATGGGTGCCCGACTTGCCCGGGACGATGATTTCTTTCCACCCGTCCTTGTCCAAGTCCGAGGTGACGATATACAAGCCCGTACCCGCTTGCCCGCTATGGACGATCTCTTTTCGAAAGGATACTTGGCCGTCATCCTCCAATTTAGGCAGGTAACGGACGATCACGATCTCATCCTCCGCCCCGCGGTCCTTTCCGCTGTGCGCGTAGTAGCGCTTGCCGGAAATGATCTCGGGCTGTCCATCCTGGTCGAGATCGTCCCAAGCGAGGGCATGCATCTGGCTGATTGTCTTGTCGATCATGTGATGCTTCCAGACCGTGGTGCCGTCCTTGCGGGGCTCGAGTTGCTCGTGGTAGTGGAGTCCGTAGTTGTGGCCGTCTCCCCAAATCAGGTCTTGCCGGCCATCCTTGTTCAGGTCCTTGACGAGAATGGGACAACTGGCCTTGGGCAAGGTAAATTCCTTACGCCATTTCCATGGTTGACCAAACGGATTCTTGGCCGGCCGTTCATACCAACCCTGCATGAACACGATATCCTCGTGACCGTCACCATTGATATCCCCAAAGCCCTGGCCATGACCATTGCCTGAATTCGAAACCACGCTCTTGGTCATGGTCGGTTTTCCCTCCTTCTTGGCGAATTTCCAGACCAACATGGGGTTCTTGTTGTTCCAACTGTTGGCGACGTACTCGGGCGTCCCGTCCCCGTCCATGTCCCGGAGGAAAATCATCTCGTTGTGCTTGTAGCCGGTGTCCATGAGAACGTGTTCAGTCCATGAATTTTCGGCGCCCAACCCTTCTTTGCCCGGGTTCTCGAACCAAAGCACGGTTGAAAGGGTGAACTGTCCGGCGATTACGTCGAGGTCACCATCCCCGTCAACGTCATGCAGATAGTCTCCGTTGTCCTGCATGTAATCCTTGCCAAAGGGCAGGATCGAACGGAACTTGACGGGCTTCCATTGCGGGTTGAGATAAAAGCGCTCGCCCGCCACGACGTCCAAGTCACCGTCTCCGTCGATATCTCCGACGGCGCAGGCTTCGACGTTGTCCTTGTGGAGCAACTGGGCCTCGAATTTGAGCGCGGACCAGACAAGGGATTGACAGGCAAGGAAGAGACAAAAAAGAAGAAGCTTCATGATGGGTGGATAAATAACGTATGGTTAGTTCATCTTATGGGAACGCCTCTTTTGGCAAGCACTCTCTTCTTGCCAAGGAAGAATTATTTGAACAGTTCGACAAGAACAGGTCGGTGGTCAGAGGCAATTTTTTCAGCCACGACCCGGTGGGTAAAGCGGGTGAAGGGGAGCCCTTTGCACAGGATGAAATCGATTTCCACCTTGGGTTTGTCCGACGGGAAAGTGTTGATGGAATCGTTCGTCAAAATTTCAAAACCCGAATCGTTCAACAACCTGACCGACGGAGCCTTCCGGCCCGCGTTGAAATCACCGGCCAAGACCACGGGAACCGTTTCCTTGCCGATCTTTTGCAGGAGAGATTCGCACTGAGAAACCCTCAGGGTTTCACGAGTCCAATCGTGATGGATGCCGAACAAACGAATCTCTCCCCAATGTCGACCCGGATTGACACGCGCCTCCAGCGCGCATCGTGGCTCCGCCCCGCGGGGCAGGATGTGAACCTGATGAGATAGGATGGGAAACCTCGACA
>JAYOII010000306.1:0-4037 GCA_038118685.1 Opitutia bacterium | reverse complement strand
CCCCTGTACCAATCCATTCCGTTAAGTATGACTTCGTCCTGGCACTTGGGATGGCCGAGCAGATGCCGGCTGAGGGTCGTTGCCTGGTCGGGCAGGTCGGCCCAGTAGGTTTCGTAGGCTTGGCGCAATTTATCCACTATGTCGCGATGCTTTCCCGCGATGTCGGTATTCTGGCGCGGGTCGACCGTAACGTCGTAGAGCTTTGTTCCATTGACCAACCGCCAGCGGTCCGTCTTGACGGCCGAGTTCCTCCATTTGGTCGCCTGCCGGCTGCGGGGACATTGGATGATGAGCGTGCGATCTTTGGGGTAGCCTTTTTTCCCGAGCAACAGGGGTTTCAGGCTGATACCGTCGATGTTGTCCGGCCTCTTGATCCCACAGAGATCGAGGATGGTGGGAAAAAAATCAATCATTCCGGCCAGGCGCTTGACGACTTTGGGGGCGGCTCCCGGGAGACGGAGCATGAAGGGAACGTGATGGGCCGGGTCGTAGCCAAGACCCTTGCGGTTGTCGCCATGGGGAGCCCCACGGTCGTTCATGCCTTGATCGGATGCGTAAACCAGAATGGTGTTCTCGGCCAACCCCAGTTCCTTGATCTTTTTCATCATGCGTCCGATGTTGGCATCGAGGTTCTGAACTTGCGCATACAGTTGCAGGTTCCCTTGGATGCCCTCGGCCTTCAATTGAGCGACCAGTTCCTTGGGGCCGTGATGGGGGGAGTGCGTTACCGGAGTGGATACGAAGCAGAAAAAGGGTTTCTTTTCCTTGTGCTTGGCCTCGACGTAATCCATCGCCCGGTCGAACAGGACGTCGGTGCAATAGCCTTTGCTCGGGCTGACTTTCCCATTATGGATGAAAGTCGTGTCGAACAGGGAGTTGCCGTAATGGTCCTCCATTTGCCCGACGCCTCCGCCGCCATGGACAAACACCTCGTCAAACCCGCGATCCTGTGGTCTGTACGGGTAGCTGAAGCCAAGGTGCCACTTGCCGAAGATTGCACTATGGTAGCCGTTCGGCTTGAGAAACTGAGGCAAGGTCTTCTCGTCCTTATGGAGAATGGAGCGTCCTGAGATGGTCGTGAAGACCCCCGAGCGCATGGCATGGCGACCGGTCAGGATGACGGCCCGACTAGGCGAGCAAAACGGAGGGGCATGGAAATTGGTAAACTCCACGCTTTGATCGGCGAGTTTGTCGATATGGGGCGTCTTGATATCGGCATGGCCATGGCAACTCATCTCGTAGTAGCTCTGGTTATCCGAGAGAATGAAGACCACGTTCGGTTTGTCCGAAGCCTTCGAATTCCATACAGTTGCGAAGCAAAGCAGGGAGGCGAACAGCTTCCCAACCAATTTGGCCCCGACCTTCATCCTTTGAATTTTCGAGAAACCGGCTAGGAACCCAAAAATCAGAACTTTCGGTATTTGCCTTCGAGATGGGGGTTGGCTTCGGGCAGGTTGGTGACCTTCATTTTCTTGGCGTTCCAGTCCAGGCGCTTGCCCGGGAACTGGCAGGCGACCACTCCGAGGCAGAGCGATTCGGCGAGGGGGCCGGCATAGTCGAATCCAGCCAAAGTCTTGTCCTTGCCCTCGATGGCATCGAGAAACTGAGTGTAGTGGTCGACTCCTTGGATGTCAGGCTTGGGGACGTTCTTGAGGACCGATTCCGGATAGAAGGTGGGCATCGCGCAGTGGGGAAGAACCATCCGTCCGGCTTCGCCCACGAAGACCGCGCCTTGCTTGGGCAGTTCGTCGCCATTGGGCAGAATCAGATCCGGGTTGTTCTTGTCTCGGGGCGAGTCCGTCCCGTCCCACCAGGTAAAGGTGAAATCATCGGTGGTGTATTTGGACGGAGCGAAGCCGTATCGTACCTTATTCTTTTCCGCATGACCGAAACCGTTGGGTTGCCGGCAATCCGCTTCCACCCACAAGGGGTCCTTTAAGTCCAAAGCTTTGAAGGGAGTATCGAAGATATGGATGCCCATGTCTCCGAGCGTACCGCAACCGAAGTCGATGAGCTTGCGCCACTGTCCGGGGTGATAAACCTTGCCGACGTAATCATGAACGGGAGCGGTGCCCAGCCAAAGGTTCCAGTCCAAAGAATCCGGAATTTCTGATTTTTCCTTGAAGGGTTCTCCGTCGTATCCCCATGTCTTGAAGGACCAGACGTAAACTTTGCTGATCTTGCCGAGAATTCCCTTGCGCAGGTAATGACGGGTCAAGCGGTAGGCTTCACGGGATTGATTTTGGATTCCCATTTGGGTGGTCAGGCCCTTTTTCTTGGCGAACTTTGCGAGGTGACGGGCTTCGGATAGTTTGTGCGTGAGAGGCTTCTGGGTGTAGACGTGCTTGCCCAATTCCATGGCCGCCAGGGTGGCCGGGTAATGGGTGTGATCAGGGGTGGAGATGGAAACCGCATCGACCTTGTCCCCCAATTCGGCAAGCATTTCACGGTAGTCTTGAAAAGCCGTGGCGCTTTTGAATTGTTTCGACCAGGTGTCGATCTTCCCATGCTTGTAATCGACGTCGCATAACCCGAGCACCTCTACGTGCTTGTGCTTGGCCAGGTACGCCGTATCCACACGGCCCTTGCCTCCCGTTCCGATATGGGCGGTGCAAATTTTGCCGTTGGGTGAATTGGCCCGCAACCCGGAGGGGAGGATAAAGAAGCTGCTTACGGCTCCCGAAGTTTTGATGAAGTCTCTGCGTGAAGTGTTTTTCATGGTGATTTAGTACGTTATACCAAAATATACGTTGTCTGCTTGAAGAATCTTACTTTGCCTAACGATTTTTCGCTTAGCAAGGATGGAAGGGGTAACCTTAGTTCTTTGGCGTAAGGGCTTCCCGGAGGGAATTGACTTCCTTCACCGACTGATGGAGCCCGGCCCGCCCAACAAGACCTTTTTCGAAGAACCCTTGTTTTAGGCCGGGCTTGCCAAAGCCTTTGGGGGTATCGACGGGATTGCACCAAAAGACGCCGACCACGTAATCGGTTTGGAGGGCGGCTTGAACGTAGGCGGCGTAAGCCTTGCCCGCGGCCACGGAATCGGCGGCCGGCTTCCAGCTGCGGATGTCCTTTTCGCCATCCTTGAAACGGATCGCGAAGTCGCAGATCAGGACGGGCTTTTGGGTGAGTTTGTGAATTTCGTCGAACTTTTCCTTGGGGAATTGGCCATGAAAAGGCGGTTGGATCGCGATGCCGTCTACATACGGTAGCATTTCCTTAACGACTTCGGGGTCCACGGTGTTGAAGGCAAAACGGTCTCCGAAGACGAGGTGATGAGGGGCATGTTTTCGCTGAGCTTCTCCGATGATGCGAAAATATTCACGGGCGATGAGGCGAAGAAAGGCTTGGTCGCGCGCTTTGCCACCTTCGCCATCCCATCTTTCCATAAAATTTTGATAAGCTTTTTGACCAGGCGCGTCAGGGGGCAGATTGCGTATGAAATCGACCCAGTTTTTGCCCGCCGGATTTTCCAAGGGCCAAGAGCCGAGATCCGTCCAGCAATAGCCGATGACGTTGCTCGATGTCTTCGCGTTAATCCGGCAGTAAGCTTTCACTCCGGCTTCTAGACGGGATTCTACGTTGGGATCGAACACGTCGAGGAATTGGACGCCGTTCTTATCCCGGTAGTACGAAATCGGGACGAGGTGATTCCAACTTGCAAGGTAGGGCATGTCTTCGCGAAGTTGTTGAGGGCAACCGTATCCGTAGGCATTGAATCCAATGTCCTTGCAGGCCTCGGAGAATTTTTTGAAATCGAGGTTGGCCAGGTTTCGGGCATGAGTAATGCCGTGGGCGAAGAACGGTTTTCCTTCGGGCGTGAGGAGCCAATCCCGACCTTTGATTTTCGTAAGGCTGAAGTAGGTGGTCCGTTTCCCTTTTTCGGGTTCGGCGGTCTTCGCTTGAATTACCCAAGGAGCAAGGAGCAGGATGGCAAAAGCCAATGCCAAATCTCCCAATGGGCAACGGGTTCGTTTGAGGTCCATTTTCTACTGCATATTAATTTTTTTCTCTCCTCGTCTTCAAATCTTTTATCC
>JAYOII010000305.1:3599-4043 GCA_038118685.1 Opitutia bacterium | reverse complement strand
AGACCAAGCTGATTACATACATCGTGGAAGCCTTGAATGCTTGGTTGAGTTGTTGGTTCAACTAAAGAACCCAAACAACACAATGCACACGAGTCAAGTAATGGTACTAGAGGAAACTCCCCAATGTACCTTTTTGATTGGCAGATTGTGGGAGGGAGGGGCGCAAGAGCGATTATCCCCCGAACGCCCAAGCCAAATACATCGTCAGGGTGAGCATCAACAAGGCGACACCCCAATTCAAACCACTTTCCCAATAACTCATTTAATACACTCCCACTTAAACAACTTGCTAAACATACTTCTAATAGCGAAGCAGACAGATTTTAGGATCACTTTTTAGTGATAAAACGCAAAGAATTCTTTAGGAAAGGGAAAGTTGCGGATGTCAAAGGTTACCGAAAAGCTCAATTCTTTTCCTGGCCGTATGCCAAGACTGCGGTGACC
>JAYOII010000305.1:2118-3589 GCA_038118685.1 Opitutia bacterium | reverse complement strand
TAACTCATTTAATCCACTTCCCTGTAATAATTTTAAAATTCAATACTCTAATAGCGAAGCAGACAGATTTTAGGATCACTTTTTAGTGATAATATACAAAAAATTCCCTCAAGAAAGGGGGAAGTTGCGGATGTCAAAGGTTATAAAAAAGCCAAGGCAGGCAAGGATCCGCTCAATTTTTTTCCTGGCCGTATGCCAAGACTGCGGTGACCGGGTAATGATCCGATGGATACCTTCCCTTGAAATGAGTCCGGTCAATCTCGGCCGAAAGAACCCGGAAGTTCGGACTGCACAAAAGCCAGTCGATCCGATTGCCGATCAACCGGCCGTTCCATGCCGTAAAGGTGCTTTCTTCGTTGGTCCTCTTGGGTTTCGCAATCCGAAAAGTATCAAGCAGGCTTCCTCCCATCAAAGATTGATAAGGCTTGCTTCCTTCCCCCGAATTGAAGTCGCCGGCAACCACTATTCGGGCTTTTTCTCCCAGGTCTCGGACCCTTTTTTGGATGATCTTAGCCGCCTCTTCCCTCGCGACTTTGCCTCTGTGATCAAAATGCGTATTCAAAAACATAAGTTTTTGGCCGCCTGCTTTTCGGTCCTTCAAATGAACCAAGTTGGCAATTCTCGGCAAGGACGAATCCCAACTTTTGCTCCCCGGTTTCTCTTGGGTTTCGGAAAGCCAAAAGGTTGTTTTTTCGACCGCTTCGAAACGATCCTTTCTGAACATGATCGAACAGGCTTCCCCGTCTTGGGGATCAACCAGACGACTTCTCCCATAGTAGGCATAGCCCGGCAAACGTTCTTTCAAATGTTTTTCCTGCATGGGAAACACTTCCTGCAAGCCAAGGAGATCGGGGTTGAACTTTCGGATCGTTTCGACCACCAGGTCTTTTCTCAAATCCCAGTGGTTCGGTCCGTCCTTTGCCACGCCCAAACGAATGTTGAAACTCATCACCCGGAGGTCGTCGGAGGACTTCTCTTTGGCGCCTGCGCCCAAAGAGAAGAAGAGACCGGCAAGAATCGCGAGGGAACCAAGCTTGTTCAAAAGCCTATTCATGAGCCGGAATGATTTGTCCGCTCAACTGCCGGCGGAGCAGGTCCCGTCGTCGCAGGACTCATCTTTTTCATTGCCTTCGATTCCCAGCAGGGCGGTCCGCACGACCACGCCTGCATTGACTGCGGCAGTCAAGTCCACGGTGGCGTCGAGAGTCTCCTGCGTGATTCCGGAGGCCAGGGCTTTTTCAACGCGTCCCCCCGAGCAGTAGGCGCAACCCCGGGTCAGGGTTACGGCCAAGCCGACGAGGTGTTTTTCGCGCTCACTGAGGTGATCGCTGGCGTTGGCCTGATTCAAGGCTTCGATACTGTGAAGTTCACTCGGGTTCATGGCTTGGGTTGTATCCGCTCGGTGCGGACATCGTCAAGTCCGCGAATTTTCCGAAGGAGAAATTGCGCTTGAGCGGGAGGGGTTATCGGC
>JAYOII010000305.1:0-2018 GCA_038118685.1 Opitutia bacterium | reverse complement strand
AAGTCCGCGAATTTTCCGAAGGAGAAATTGCGCTTGAGCGGGAGGGGTTATCGGCAAGCCTCGGTTCCTTCCTTAGCGCGCTCTTGGACTAGTCTACGCCGAAGGATTCCCGTCCGGTTTCCTTTCCCCCGGAATCGTAGGAAACCCAAATCCCCGACTTCTTTCCTTTGCCGAAGGTTCCTTCGGTCTTTTTCTTTCCGTTTTTGTGAAATTCGGTGAAAGAACCGTTCGGTATCCAAGGTGTTTGGCGGGATGACAAATTCTTGCTCAGGAGAGTTTTTTCAACCGAGGGCAAAGGATCCGTTTCAATGGGCACGCGAGGAAGTTCGGCCAATCGTTCCTTGCGCAAACCTTCTTGCTTTCCGCCCGACAGAGTTTCCTCGATCTCCAGATCGTTCAACCTTTTGCGAATTTCATCGGTGCTTTTTTGGGCTGTTTCCAGTCTTCGCTCGAAGGAGACGAGCGACTCTTTCATTTTGTCGATCTGAACCGCTTCCATCCTCAGTTTGACTAGTTCCCCGGCAAATTCCTTTTCGTCAGCCGACAATTGGCGGAACCTGTCCGAGAGGCTTTGAATGGCAGCGGTCGTTTCCTCCTTCAACAATTGGATTTGGCGAAGAATGGCTCTCGCATTTTCGATTATTTCCGGATCGCTGTCGGTGACGATGGATGCATTTCCCTCCTGTTTTTTCAAAAGATTGTCATCGAAGGTCATTCGCTTGCGGTTGAGTTCGTCCAAATGTTTTCTGAGAGTCGGCAAATTTCCGTACTTCGCGATCTCATCGATTTCCCAAAACTCGTTGAGAAGGGCCATGTCCTGATTTGCATCCCGGGAAGAGAGAGCCTTTTGACCGCTACGAGCTTTTTCTCTTATTTCCATTATCCGGCGGAATTGGGAGTTCATTCTGATGAGTTCGATTTTGATTCCGTTCATTTCCGCGGTGAACAACTTCCTGCGTTCTTCCAGTTGTCTTTGTTCGTTTTCCCAAAAAGGCATTCCGATGGACTTTTTGAAATCGGATCGTTCCAGCTTGAGTTTTTTTTCCTCGTCCATGCTTTTTGCCAGAAGACTTGCCAAGGTTTGGCGGGCGAATTCCTTCTTTCTCTTCTCGTCGGCCCGGTTCATGTTTTCGTATTCCCGTTGCACCAAGTCAGCCACTCTTTTGGCGCCCTCGGCGCTCCGGGCACGGGCAAGAATCGTCAAGCGGGGGGGGGCTTCGCTTGCATTCGTTTCAATCCGGTAGGAAAAACTTTCTTCGAGATTCGTGTTCTCTCCTTGCTTTTCAAATGGCGCCGACAATTCCGATTTGGCCTCCGGTTGGTTCAGGAGCGAAAGCACCTTGGCCCGTAACTCCTCGCTGTTCAGTCCCCTCAGGTGTTTGGAAAGCAAAGCCGTCAGCTGACTGTCTGTTTCAACGGTTTTGAGGTTTTGGATAACGGGTGGGGGAATCAGGACGAAAGACGCAGAAGCTTCATAGGATTGGGGTTGGAGGAAAAGGGGAGGGCCTTGGCCGAATTCCATTTCCAATTCGCTCGCCCCGTTTGGCCAGCGACGCTTCAAACTTTTGAGTTTTCCCTTTTGGATCAGAGCATCCGCCCGAAGCTGTCCGTCCTCGTAGTAAGACTTGGCTTCTCCGCTGAAAGGAACCTCTGTGTTTTGAAGGTAAAGGAGGTCACCCCGCAACTGCAATTTGGCCAAGTTCACGCTGGCCAATGGTTTCTTTGCCGGAGGCTTGGGGACGACGGGTTGTTCTTCCTGTCCGCATCCCCAGAAGAGAAAGACGAAAAAGAAAGTGAACAAAGGGATTTTCATGCAGGCGGGGTAAGTTTTCGAATGATCGTAACCCAATACTGATTTTCAAAGGTTTGATAAACCTAAAATTTTGACCGAACCTTGCCGAAGACCAGCAAGTGGAGGTGTGTATGAATGGAGACACCCCCCTTATGAGCGCTCCCCAAAGAAGATGCTATGGGTGGTCGTTTTTTAATCAGTTGCCGATTTTTTGACGGCTCTCATA
>JAYOII010000304.1:0-4047 GCA_038118685.1 Opitutia bacterium | reverse complement strand
GAGCGACCCAGTATCTGTGAAGAGCCAAGTCGCGCTCGGCGACTTCGGGCAAGGAGGCTCGGTCACAGGCCGATATGAGCCGCTCAAGCAAAAGTGACAGTTCTCGATCATCTTTCTCGCTCATTTTTTCCATGAAAGTCGAAAGACAGTGTTTTTCCAAGCAGAGGCGCATGCTGGCCACCACGTTGCGTTCTTCTTCCGAAAACGGGGAGGTTACGCGCACGCCCTTGTTCGGTTCGTAAACCAAGGCTCCTTCCTGAGTAAGACGGAGTAGTGCGTCGCGTACGGGTCCACGGCTTGTGCCGAAGCGTTCGGCCAGTCGCTGTTCTCGAATCGGTTGGTCGAAGTCAAGCTTTCCTGAGATCAAGTCGGAGCGCAAAGCTTCGCAAATAGCATTCCTCGTGACTTTTGGGTTATGGATTTGGTTTCTGATCCCTCACACAATTGACCCAAATTGAGTCTTGGTCAATCAGGATTGTTAACAATTCACTGAAAGAGAAACCGCAGACGGGTTTCTTTCACTCCTGTATTTTATTTCAAAGTGATTTGAGAGTTTTGGCTCTCGGGCAGGACGAAGCGGGAGGAAGTCTTTCCTGTTTCATAGTCCTTGATTTGCCAAGCGTGCCCAACGAAGGAACTGATTTCCGTGTGGTCGCGGTGACGCAAGGTTCTGCTTTGTCTTGGTTTTCCCTCGAAATCGATCCATTCGAGGATGATGCTCTTTTGGCTTAGGTTATGGAAGTAGAGCATGGTTCTTTTTCGGGAGAAGGTTGACCTTCGGACCGTTGGTTCGTTCGGTTCCATGGTTTTCAGGATGGGCGTTCCTTCGGGAGCCAGACTGACCAAGCCCCTGTCGAAATCTTTTTTCCAGCGGGCGAATTTTTCCGGCCAAACGAATGGCTTTTCCTTTTTCAAATCAAAGCCCTTCATGTGCGGAGATGGTTTGGCCCGGTCCTGGGGTTTGCGGTAGCGCCATTTGTTGGGACCGAGTGTTTCCTGAATCAAACGGGCCAAACGCGGATCGCTCTTCTTCAGCTCTTCGCGTGTGTCAATGGTTCCGTGGTCATGATCGTTCTCGCGGTTGGTATCAAACCAGGATTGGACGCCTTCAGCCCAGTATTCGAATGGGTTTGTCGAGGCATAGGTGCCTTCCCAAATTTTTTCTTGGATGGCCATCTCGAAGCATTCGTCCAACTTGCCCTGGAAGTCCGGATGAAGGTGCACGATAGCCATTTGGTGAAGGGCATGGGCTAATTCATGGATAAGGATGTTCTCCGTATCGTAGGGATCCCCCGCAAGACAAAGCAGGTTTTCTTCTCCGCAGCTCACGGCCGGTCGTCGATCCGTAGCGCCCAAACCTCGGGCCCTTTGGTCCCAAAAAATGGTCGGTCGGAGATCCGAGTGTTCGGGCACGTCGGTCGTATACTCGTCCCGCGCCATGATCACGAAACGTGTTTTGTTTTGGTTGAGGGCAGTGAGCAAATCATCGCGCTTCCCGATCATGCGCCGGATCAGGAAGGCGGCCTCCTTCAGGGCATAGTCCGAGACCCGTTTCGAGCCGAGTACCGAAAAATCACCAACCGATACGCGTTTTTGATGGGAGTCCGCCAGTCCGAGGTATCGGCGTACTTCCTCGGGAACCGGAGTAACCTCGAACTCGCTCTTTTGGGCCAATAGGCTTCCGCCAAGCAAAAGCCAAAGGGCTGCGGCGAACTTTCTTCGATGGAAGGAAAAGCGCACCTGTCTATTCTCGGAAAAACTCGTGGTCTTTCTTTCCACCGCTCAATACGTAGGCAAGAAGGTCCATGATTTCTTCTTTTTCCATCATGTTAAGCAATCCCGGAGGCATGGGAGAAACGGGTGAGGGTCCCATGCTTTCGACGTCGGGACGATTTACACTGATTCTTTGGTTGGGGTTGTATAGGTCCGTATTCAGGGTTACGCGGTTTTGATTGAGGTTTACGATTACCCCGGTGTGAACGTCTCCGTTTTTCATTTTTACGAAGGTCGGCACGAATTGCTCGTTGATCTCCTTGCTCGGGTACATGATTTGTTCGAGCAGGTCGTGAGGTGAATAGCGCCCGCCCGAGCCGGTCAGGTCAGGCCCGTTCATTCCTCCTTTGTTTCCAAAGCGATGGCAGGCGAAGCATCCCCCCGCCGCGAACATCTTGCGGCCGGTTTGAAAGCTTCTGCCTTTGAGATCATTGGATGCAGACTTGCTCAATTCCTCGAACTTCCATTGCTTGACGAAGGTTCTTCCGGCCATCGCCTGAGCCATGACCTCGGCGGGTGACTTGGATTCGGGCTTCTTTTTGAGCAGTTCGCTTAGCGCCTCTTTCTCTTGGAGGCTCAGGCTGGCCACCGCATCGTTACGAATGAACTCGATGAATTTCGTGAAACTCGCGCCCCCCCGGTAGTTGGCCGCCTTGAGAAACCAGTTGAAGTATTGAGTTCTTAGTTTCTTGTTCCATCCGGCTTTCAAGGTTCTGAGAGACCGGGCATATTCCATCTGTTCCTCTTGGGTGGGTGCTTCCATGAGAAGCGCGATTCCTTTTTCGGCTACGGAAGGCGCTTCGAGAAAAGAAAGCGTTTCGCAAAGCAACCAGTTCATTTCGAAACGTTCGTCCGGAAATCGTGGGTCCAACTGAGCTATGATCTTTTGCGAGGATTGCTTGTCTGGCTTGCCAAAACGAACCATGGCCACTTGGTAGGCTCGAACCAAGGCAAGTTGCTCTTCTCCATTGAGTTTGTCCCATTTGATTTGCAGGAGAGAATTGATTATGCTCCGGCCGGTTTTCGAGTCGACGGGTGGATCGGTCGGCTCGCGGTGAAAGGGATCGATTCCGGAAGCCTTCGCCAAAGAGATGAGTAAATTCGCCCGTTTTCCATGGTCTTTTTCCCTGAGCGCTTTGTTTGCCCACTGTTTGGTCGGCAGGCGTTGGATGGCCATCAGGGCGGCCCATCGGACGAACCTGTCGGAGTGATCGACATGGGGCCAAGCCAATTCGAGAGCCTTGGGGTTTGAGCCGACGTGCAAGGTCTCCAATTGGCGTCGCAAGCCGGTCAGTTCGTTGGCCTGCGTTTTGTGTACGTAAGGCTTGGTTGATTCCTTCCCTTGGTAGGTCACGCGATAGAGTCCGGACTGAACCTTTCGGCCTCCGATTACAAAGTACATGGCGCCGTCTTCCGGATGGATGATGGCATCGGCCACGGGCAGGGGGGTTCCGGTAATGAACGTTTCCATGGTCCCCTTGTAGGTCGCTCCGTCGGGTTCCATGTGAACCGCGTAAATTTTGCCCCAACTCCAATCGAGAAGGTAGATTGCCTTTTGATATTTTACCGGAAACTTGGCTCCATAGCCAAAGGTCACGCCGGTAGGCGAACCGGGTCCGACGTTGACGACCGGGGGAAGAGTGTCCGGGTAGAACTCGGGCCGTTTGCCCGTTCCGTTTCTCCATCCGTACATCGACCCGCTTGTCACGTGGCAGACTCGGGTGGGCCGGTACCATGGCGTGTTGAAATCGTACTCCATGTCGGCGTCGTAGGTGAAGAGCTCGCCATCGAGGTTGAAACCGCCGTCGAAAATGTTTCGGTAGCCCGAAGAAACGATCTCCCAATCTTTTCCGTCGGGGGACATCTTGTAAATGATTCCCGCGGGAGCCAGTCTGCCACGGTTATGACCCCGTCCGTCGGGCATGCGGGGAAGAAGATGGTCTTCTCCCCAATCTCTGGGAACACGAGAGGTTTGGGCTTCGGTCGGAGTGGTGTTGTTTCCGGTGATCAGGTAAATCGATTTCTTGTCCGGGCTGAGAATCAGGGCATGTACGCCGTGGTCACCCCTGGCTTGCATGCCCCTGAGCTTTTCAACCTTGTCCAGTTGGTCATCCCCATTCGAGTCGGTCAGTTTGTATATCCCGCTTTCCATCTTTTTTTCGTAATCGTTGACCGCGACGTAAAGGGCATCGAATGCCCAGAGGAGTCCGTTGGCCGCACGAATATCGGCAGGAATTTTTTCAATCTTCGATTGGTCCAGATTCTTTCCTGTCT
>JAYOII010000303.1:0-4052 GCA_038118685.1 Opitutia bacterium | reverse complement strand
CGATAGCCTTCGGGATTCGGACACCCGAAGTTTCTCTTCAGGTTTTCCTCGGTATTCCTTCCCTTTTGCTGACCAAGAACCATAACCTTAAGTCCGTTCAGCTCCGCCGGACCTCCGACGATAGCTGCATCCTCCTTGAAAAGTCGATCTCCATGCAATTCCTCGAAATCGACGAACACCCTTTCAATGTAGTCCAAAGCGTACGGCCGATTGGGATGTCTCGAAAGCTGAACCTTTTGCCAAGACGTCAAATCGGAATAGATGTCCTTCTTGGTCAATTCGATTTTTTTTTCAATTCCCTTGATCTCATCGGAAAAATCCAAATCAGAATCCTGAGAAGATTGCATGAGTTCCTCCAATTGCCTCTCCAATTCGAGCAGAGGCTTTTCAAATTCCAAACTGTGCTTTTTGTTTTGCATTAGCGCTATTCGACTAAAGTAATAGGGTATATCCTAAATGTTTCCAAACTAGTGGCTCTGCTCGTCTTCGGCAAGTTCTTCCTTCCATCCGAGAATCCGAGCCTTGCTCGTCGCTTCCTCCGCACCCTCCTTGTCTCCCTTCCTTACGAGAATTCGGGCCAATGAAACCATGAGGGACAAATCGTCAGGCGACACCTCGAGAGCACGCCGGCAAAAGGTCTCGGCATCCTCAACTTTTTGCATGGACAAAAGAACCTCGGAAAGCGCCCTCATTGCATCAACGCAAAGAGGGTTTTGAGCCAAGCATTCCTTGAGCAATGCTTCCGCCTTTTCATCCTCACCCATCGAAAACGCCAAAATAGCCTCATCCACTCGATCCGTATTGTCCATTGTTAACCCATTCTCCAAAGACCCGGAGATTGTTCAACTCGAAACCACATCCAATTGAGCTCAAGAGCTAAGTTCTTGTAATACTCTTCCCTAGCATGCATCATTGATTTACGTCTGCGAAATCATACTTTTCCAAAACCATGCTGTCCAACAACGCCGAATTTAAAAACCTGCTGCTGCTTCATAGCCGAGACCGTAGAAGCAAAAGCTTGGAGAACGAACTCCAGAACTTACCCAAAGCCATCGCGGCTCTCGACCATTCCATAGACGTCGAGAAGGAATCCATTGCCATTGCGACCAACGAATTGAAAACTCTTGAGACTCGCAACAAAACGCTGGATGGAGAGATCGCTTCTCTTGGCGAACAAATTGTTCGTCAAAAAAACAAGCAACTTGAAGTTAAGAAAAACGAGGAGTATCAAGCACTTGAAAATGAGATCGCGAACCTCGTTTCGCAGGTAAATGAAAGAGAGGACGAACAGATCGCAGTTCTCATAAAAATCGATGATGCCCGCCAAACCGCAACAATCGCAGAAGAAAAGATTACTCATCGAGTGACGGATTTGGAGAGACAGCGGGCTGAATTGGTCGAAAAAGAAAAGGAACTGAAGGAAAACATCGGTGAACTTTCTCAGGAAATTTCTCAATCCCGACAAGAAGTCGAGGCACCGATGTTGGAGGTTTACGACCGGACGAAAAAGATTCTGGCGAAACCTCCTTACATAGCCCCGATCGAGGACCAAAAATGCTCCGGTTGCAACCTGCGGGTATCAAATGACGTAATTTCATCCGTTCTCGTCGAGCAGAAACTCACCCAGTGTGACCAATGCGGACGCATCGTTTACGTCGAAAGGTAATTGCGCCCAAAGTTCGTTCAAAATGTTTCAAAGGCGAAGAGCAGAAACTTCATCAAATTTCCGAGAAGCGGTCATTCGCTGTTCTTGCAAACGCAGGAGCAGAGGAAAGTCCGGACATCGCAGGGCAGGATTCCCCGTGAAATCGGGGGGGACTTGCGTCAAGGCAAGTTCACGGCAAGTGCAACAGAAAACATACCGCCCTCTATTGAAGGTAAGGTTGAAATGGTGGGGTAAGAGCCTACCGCCACTAGGGCGACCCAGTGGGCAGTGTAAACCCAATCCGATGCAAGGCGAAATAGGAAACCGGGTTGCCCGCCCAATGGTTTCGGGTACGCCGCATCCCCCACCGGGGGAATCAATGCTCGCATTGATAGATAAATGAATGACTATTCGAACCGTCAATCGGACGAATAACAAAATCTGGCTTACAGCTTCTCGGAATTCACTTTTCCATGTTTACTTTTGAAATTGACGATTAATCGAAACAATGCAGAATGCATACCCCCTATGGCCAATACAAAATCCGCCCTTAAGAACATTCGTAAGAACAAAACCCGTTACTTGCAAAATCGGGCTACCTTGAGTCGCCTCAAAACCTTGGAGAAGAAGTTTCTTTCAGCGGTTTCCGAGAAGAGTGCGGACCTTGCAAAGGAACTCGCGTCCACTTTTATTTCCGCATTGGAAAAAGCAAAGAAAAACAACTTGGTGCACGCAAACAAGGTTTCCCGAAAGAAATCACGTTGCTCCGCGTTACTTGCGGGACTCGGTAGCTAAATCTCTTGTCTACTTGAGTCAGGGCCAATCTTGCCCTTCTCAAATATGGCGAGAATCGTTCTCGTCCTTGCTTGAGTAACCCTTCTCCTGACGATCGTGGTTGACTTGGTTCTTTTTCAGGTATGCTTCGTGGATGTCTTCGGCACTCATACCCATGACTTGAGCCAGTGAGACAAGAAAGTGAAACAAGTCTACGATTTCAACCTTCGCGTTTTGCTTGTCGAATGCCTGGTAGTTCGCCCACCATTTCCATGGAACTGAATCCGTCAACTCCGCGAGTTCCTGCTGCATTGCCCGAACGTAGTTCAGAATCCACTTCGCGCGCTCATCATCGTCCATATCGTCCATATGAACGCCGATCCGAGCGTTCAGTTGTTCCTGAAGATCAAAAATATTCTCGAGTTTGTCCATTCATCCGATAAGAACTAAGACCTGCATTTAGGCAAGTGGTTTTAATTGGTCGGACTCATTCTTTACCCTTGTGTGCAAAGCGAAGCGAATGTAAAGAAGACCATGATCAGTTACTGGCTAGGCAGAAACATTGGGAAGCTTGCCAAAGGTAGCAAAAAAATCAAAAACCGCCAATTGGATTGGCACTTGTCAATCAAGTGAGGTGACCGATTCGGTGGATCCAAAAAATTAAACAACCAAACCCTTACGATCACCCAAATCCATGAAATCAAAAATTCGATCACGTTGGTATCGATCCAGCGAAAAACCCTTGGAATCGAACGCATCTTCTGGCAGTGCCGGTACCCAAGCTCCATTTGGCGAAATTGACCTTTCGGATGCCAATAATTTGACCGATGACCTTAGCAATGCGACCCCGCCGAAAAGGAGTGAAGGAAACGAACGCTCCTCTAGAGAGAGAAACGAACGACGGTCCAAAGACGGTCGCGGAAGGCAACCGAGGGAAAATCGAAACGACAGAGAAAAGAAAGATTCTCGAAAACAACCCAGAGGCAAAGGCGACGGACGAACGCAAAGAAACGAAAAAAAGAGGGTGGAAAGACGCAATCACAAAGACGACGAGCGTGAGTCAACCTCGAATATGAAGCCTAGAGATGGCGAAGAGAGCCGTGGTCCCAAGAAAAGATCTCGCAACAGAAACAGAAATAAGCGGGGAGAGCGAACAAACGAAACCAATCCTCGAAAAAACCGACGCACCGATAACGGTAAAAAGAAGAAGATTCCCGAAAAGAAGGGCATTAGTGGTTTTCTCTCCAAGCTTTTCGGCAAATAGGCTTCCGCAGGTAATGCCAAAACAAAGGGTCCACGCCCAAAGTGGAAGTCTTTAGGATACGAGGAGGGGAAACCCTTGAAGGTACGGTCAAAACAAGTGGGTCGAAGAACGCCGCTTTACCTCTTTTTGCCGCCGCCTTGCTTTCTCCGGAAGAAAGCGTACTCGAAAACGTCCCCGACCTCAGTGACATCCGCTTTATGGCGGAGATCCTGACCGAGTTGGGCGCGGAAATCGAAAGACTGGATCAAACCACTTGGAAGATAAAGCCCAGATCAATCGTTCACTACGCGCCCTACGAGTTGGTTCGCAAGATGCGTGCCTCCGTTTGCCTCCTCGGCCCGCTGACAGCAAGATTGCGGCGTGCTGAAA
>JAYOII010000302.1:0-4052 GCA_038118685.1 Opitutia bacterium | reverse complement strand
CGCATGAACAAATTTTCCTTTTGGTGAATTAATCTCTTCACATCAGGATAAAATCCCTTCAAAGTAAATTCCATGAATCAATTTACCTCACGTCGCGATTTCGTTAAAGCCGGTTCCTCGCTTACGGCAGGAGCTCTTTTGACTGCCCCTCATGTGGCCCGGGCAGCCAAGAACGACAAAGTCATTAAAATTGGCTTGGTCGGAATCGGTGGTCGCGGAAGCGGAGCCGCCGCTCAGGCGATGGGTGCGGACGAGAACGTCGCGCTTACAGCCATTGGCGACTTGTTCGAGGATCGCATCAAGCTACGCAGCCGCATTCTCAAGGCCCGCGGCCGAAACAAATTTCAAGTTACCCCCGAAACTACCTTTTCCGGGTTTGATGCCTACAAGAAGGTCATCGACTCGGGGGTAGACGTGGTCATTCTAACCTCTCCCCCGGCTTTCCGTCCTCAGCATTTGGCCTATGCCATAGAAAAAAACGTTCATTGTTTCTTCGAAAAACCCGTGGCCGTCGATGCCCCCGGCGTCAGGAAAGTCATTGAGTTGGCCAAGAAGGCAAAGCAGAAGAATCTCAACTTCATGTCGGGTTTTTGCTGGAGGCATCATTACCCCAAGCAGGAAATATTCAAAAGAATCATCGGGGGGGAAATTGGCGACGTCAATGCAATGTACAGCACCTACAACGGTGGCGAAGTTTGGAAAAAAGCGAGAGAAGACGGATGGGGGGACTTGGAGGCGCAAATGCGCAATTGGAACGCCCATCTTTGGCTTTCGGGGGACTCCATAGTCGAGCAAGCCGTTCACTGCATCGACATGATGCAATGGGCCATGGGAGAGGAATTGCCTACCCATGCCGAAGGTTCCGGCGGAAGGCAAGTTTATGACGACATGGACAAATACGGGAACATTTACGATCACTTTGCCATAGCCTACCAGTGGGAAAACGGTACGCGGGGTTATCATTTTTCCCGTCAGCAAAACGGTACGGCTGGCAGTTACGAAGTCGAACTCTACGGACAGAAGGGCTTTTGCTCGGCTAAAAACAGGCACGCCATTTTGGCCGGAGACGATGCATGGCGTTACCGTGGGGAGGACAACGACATGTACCAAACCGAACACGACACCCTTTTCAAGGCAGTTCGTGGAGGAGGGAAAGCCTTTAACGACGGGGAGCGAGCCGCCCACAGCACAATGGTCGCCATACTTGGCAGGATGGTTGCCTATACTGGTCAGAAGATCACCTATGCAGACGCTCTTGCGTCAGAGGAAGACTTGACCCCTCCGCATCTTGACTGGAAACAAGAATTGCAGACTCCGAAACCGCCGGTTCCCGGTGTAACGAGATTTGTTTGAACGAATCTAGTCTACACTTCCGCCGAGGGCTTCATGAAAAGTCTTTTGTGGCTCTTGCTGTCGGTCCAAATTGCTTTGGGCTCGGACTACGCCATCGTGGTTTCGAAAAAGACCGCCGAGGACAAAAGTTGGGCCAAAGTCGTTGCAACTCTTCGGAAAAAGCACTCCGGACAAATCGTTCATTTTGAGAAATCCGTCAGAGAAGCGCTCCCTGCGCTCCGAACGTCTTTTCCACGCTATGCCTGCTTTGTCGCCACCCCTCATGAAACCACCAAGGACTTCGTCCGGGCCGTTCACGTTCTTGCCAGACAACTGGACGATGACCCCTATGCGGATTTCTTTTGGGGAATCCTCTCCGGACATGATGCGGAAAACGCCCTTGCCATCGCACGGACGAAGAAACCTTTGACCATACGAAATTCCCTCGCATGCACGGAAATAGCTTTGGATCGTTGCGAAAAAGGAAAATGGTTTTGCGAACTGCGCAGCGGACATGGGGTCGCCAAAAAGCACAAAGAGGAAGCTCAAGCCATCCGGCTGCCTCAAGACACGACGGCTCTCTTCGTCAAGGAATTGAACGAAGGCAAACCCGATCTGTTCGTGACCTCTGGTCATGCCACCGAAAAAGATCTTCAATTGGGATACCGCTATCGAAACGGAGTTTTCCGAAATAAGAAAGACGGTACCCTTTTCGGGGCTGACCTTTCCGGCAAAAGCCATACCGTCAACTCACCCAACCCAAAGGTCTACATGCCGATAGGAAATTGCCTTATGGGTCATTTGCGCGGACCGGATTCAATGGCGGCGGCCTTCCTCAGAAGCGCCGGGGTTCGCCAAATGATGGGATACGTCGAGGTTACTTGGTATGGATATATGGGCTGGGGATGCCTCGATTACTTCGTCGAGCAACCCGGGCGCTATACCTTTGCTCAAGCTTTTTTTGCCAATCACCATGCTCTCATTCATCGGTTGGAAACTTGTTTCCCTGGCTCAAATGACTTGGAACGTTCGCCCCGTTCGATCCGGCCGTCCGCCTTGGCTGAAGAACTTGGTTTGGGTCCCCGGGACGTCAAGGGGCTCCTATTTGACCGGGACATCGTTGCCTTTTACGGAGACCCTGCATGGGAAGCCAAAATGGCGGACGGCAAAAAGAATTGGGACCAGACACTGTCCAAAAACGGGGATGAATACAGCTTCGTGATTACCCCAACCGCTGGCCCCCAAAGCTACATGCCCGTCAACCATAACGGGGTTCAACGTGGACATAGGCCCTTTGTTCATTTTTTTGACCGAAGACTGGGGGAGGTACGGGTCGTCTCGGGGTCCGAATACAATCCCGTAATAACGGACACTTTTGTTCTTGTTCCCAATCCTTATCCAAGTCGGAAAGCCAAAAGCATCAAGGTCGTCTTTCGAGAAAAGGATTAGCGGAGTTCCTTTCTGCCGATAAGCTTACTTTAATAAAGAGGAGAATCCTCAAGCGCCTTCAGGGAAAAGTAATAGCGATGAAAAACAGGGTCTTTTTCCCGAACTTGATCCATCACGTCGCCACCCATTTTTTCAAATTCGAGACCCAAGAGAAGGACTAGATCCCGGTTGCTGACCTGACGAAGTTTCTCGTCGTCACGGCGCAACTCCCGGTACCCCCTGACAATTTCACAATCAAACGTCGCGTCTTCAGGATTCAGGCCCTTTTCGCTCTCTGTGGAAATCTCGCGCATTTTTTCTTTCGCCCCTTGAAAGTCGAATGACTTTTTTTCTTCGAGTTGAGTTTCTTGTCCAGGTCTCGCTCCGTAAGTCAAGAGCGTTGGGACGGGCCATCGGCTTTGGGGATGATCAATATAGTCGAAGCACTGGAAAAGACAGGCCATGAAAAAAGAAGGCATGCGGGATGTTTCGGCTATCTCTTCGAGACGGAGCAAACCGCCCAAACGGGAGGGATAAAAATAATCCGGATTTCTTCCCGCGCTCACCCATCGCAAAAGCTCAGGAACGCCCTCTCCGTCCTGAACCATTTCTTCGGACAGTTGGACGGTCAACCAAGGCAAGCCGTTCATGTCGGGCGGAGGCGGAACCCCCTCCGGGTCGCTGAGCAAGATTGCCTTGATCTTTTCGGGGTTTGTCCTGCTGGCATCCAGGGCATGGCCCGCGGCCCTACGGTCTGCCCAAACGAACACGTTTTGCGCCAACAACTTGTGTTGAGTTTGCAAGTAGTCGATTGTTTCCAACACGTCATCGGCGTCCTGAGCGGGAAGAATCAAACAGGCGATCCCCTTCTTCAGAACAAAGCCGAAAGTTGATTCCAAGTTTTTAAATTCCGTTTCATAATCCACGGCCTCCATGGAAGATATGATTCGTATCAAAATCCCCTTCGAGTATTCCAATTCGTCCCCCACTCTTCTAGCCATCTTTTGGTTGACTTCCTCAAGGGTCGCGGGTCGCTTCAACCCAGGCAACACGATTCCCGTAATTGGCCCGAAGTCTCGAATCTCAAAATTGGCAAGAGGCTCGAATTCATTTTCCAAATAGTCTTCGTAGCTATCACGCAGGGGTCTTGCAAAACTCATCACTGATTCGGCATAAGCACTCTCCTTCGATACCATCTCAGAAGCAGATTGCCCTGGCGCCAACGTGAGGCTTGGAGGTTCGGAAAAATGACCCAAGGGAAAAACCTTGAGGATGGGGTGATACGATCCCTC
>JAYOII010000301.1:3264-4067 GCA_038118685.1 Opitutia bacterium | reverse complement strand
GAGTTGGCGCTTGAAAAACATCTTTTGCTTGTCAGCGGGCATTACGAGGGAATTGATCAACGGGTACGAGACCAGTTGGTTGACCGGGAAATAAGCATAGGCGACTATGTTTTGACCAACGGCAGCTTGGCGGCATCCGTCTTGATTGACTCTGTGGCGCGCCATGTTCCGAATGTTTTGGGGGACGTGGATTCCTTGATCGACGAGAGCTTCGAAGATCAATTGTTGTCTTATCCGCAGTACACCCGGCCGCATGAATACCGCGGAATGAGCGTTCCTGAAGTTCTTTTGTCCGGGAATCATTCCCAGATCCAGCAATGGAGAAACGATCAGAGGGAGTCCAAGACACGAAAGCTTAGACCTGATTTATTGAACTAAACACACAAGAGATAAATACGAATTATGAACAATCAATTGTTGGAAGACATTACAGCCGAATATTTGCAAGAGAAACGCGACCATTTCAAGGTTGGGGACGGAGTCAAGGTTCATGTTCGTGTGCGAGAAGGCGGGAAAGAACGGATTCAGATTTTCGGAGGTATTGTCATTGCTCGCAAAGGTTCCGGAATCGGTGAAAGCTTTACGGTTCGTCGCATTGCTTCCGGGGTTGGTGTCGAAAGAGTTTTCCCCGTGCATTCTCCCTTGATTGACAAAGTCGAAGTGGACCGCGAGAGCATTACCATGCGGGCTCGCATGTATTACTTGCGTGACCGTATTGGAAAGGAAGCCAACAAAGTCAAGGAGAAGCGCTTGTACGAATCCAAGTAAGCAAGCCAAGCAAAGTTGGTTTTCGGCCCCCGGGG